>NZ_CACSJY010000057.1:0-36710 GCF_902706155.1 Pseudomonas sp. 18058 | reverse complement strand
TCATCGAAACAAGGGCAAGGCCACCACTGAAGCGCTGGTGATTTTGTCACGTAAACTCGCGCGTATTGCATACGCGCTGCTGAAGAGCGAGAAAGCATACGTCAGCAAAACTGCCTAAAAAACGTTGTTCGCAACCATAGAATCTCCCACAGTTTGATCTGCGTTAATCCAGTGGCATCACGGTGACGCGCACTTCCGGGTCGTGGTTGCCGCCGCCGAGGATTACACCGCGTAGCGGCGAAACATCTGAAAAGTCCCTGCCCCACGCCAAAGTGATGTGCTCCAGTGCCGGCTGCACGTTATTGGTCGGATCGAAATCCACCCAGCCCAACACCGGGCAAAACACCGACACCCAAGCATGCGAGGCATCGGCGCCGATCAGGCGTGGCTGCCCCGGTGGCGGCTGAGTCAGCAGATAACCACTGACATAACGCGCAGCCAAACCTCGCGAGCGCACACACGCCAGCATCAAGTGCGCAAAGTCCTGACACACCCCGCGCCGCCGCTCCAGCACTTCTACCAGCGGCGTCGCCACTTGGGTCGCTTCGGCATCGAAGGTGAATTCGCTGAAAATCTTCTGCATCAACGCCTGCACACCGAGCATCAATGGCTGCCCCGCAGGGAAACAACTTTGCGAGAACTCGACGAAGCTGCGTTTCAAATGCACATACGGTGACTGGAAGCGGTATCGACACGCCTCAAGTATCTCCGCGGACAACGGCAGGCTGCTGTAGGTCAGCGCATCGCGAGTCTGTTCCCACGCTGGCGACTGCTGGAAATCCAGCACCGGCCGCGCCAACACTTCCACCGTCAGCCGCGCGTTCACCTGCAATTCATCATGCGGGCGCTCGAACGCCAGTCGGGTTAGCGGATTACCGAACACATCCAGCTCATCGCGGCGCGCCGTCGGCTCCGGACTGATCAGCAATTTTTGTTCGGTGCAGCGCTGCCAGGCACATTCGCGTGGCCATAGATGTGCCAATTGCTGCGCCAGCGACACCGGGCTGTCGTAGTGATAACAGGTGTCGTGGAGGATCTGGTAATGCGCGCTCATCAGACGGACACCGTGCGTTGGCTGACATCATCGACGTGAGCGAAATGGCGCAGCGCCAGACGATCAGATACTTGCCCGCTGGCCTCAGCAATCTCTTGCAGCAGATCCGCGAGGCCATTGAGCGCCGCGCGCACGCTGGTGTCACCGAACAGCGGATTTTCCAGACAGCCCAGATCGAAACGCGCCAGACGCTCGACCAGTTGCGGCAGCCCGGCCTCCCGAGGCGCACCAAAATCCTCGTTCAGGCGTTTCAACGTGCGCGTCACCAGTTTCAGCTGGAACAACACCGCGTGCGGGTTCTGCTCATCCAGCAGCAACAGATCCAGCACCGGGATCAATTGCGCCACCGCCAGATACCGTGAGCGATAGGTGATGCTGCTGTTACCCAGTTCCAGTAGCCATTCCAGCCCCGACTGATCGAAAGCGCCGGCGCCGCGCAAAAATGCCGCGAGACTGCTGCTGAGGAATTGCAGACGTTCGATGCGCCGGCCAATCATCAGAAAGCGCCAGCCTTCATCGCGGGTCATGTCGTCGAGGGCAAACCCAGACAGCGCCGCCAGTGACATCACCAGTCGGTTGAGAAAATCCAGCAACTCGCCGAAGTCCGGCTCGTCGGTGTCCAGCTCCATCGCTTCGCGCTGCAACTCGACCAGTGCCTGCCAGTTCTCCCGTGAAAGTTTGCCGCGCACCTGCGAGGCCGCCCACTGCAAGCGTTGCAGGTTGGAGCGCAGGCTGAATGACCAATCTTCGCCGAGCAATGCCGCCAAAAGGCGTTCAGGCAATTCGCCTTCGTCCGGCAACAGCGCCAGCCGTTCACCCAGATCGACCGCAGCCTGCAACGCTTGCGGGTCATCGCCGTCGACATATCGCGCGAGCATGATGCGCAGCAAGCGCGCACTGTCGTCGCAGCGCTCGCAATAACGGCCGAACCAGAACAGGTTTTCCACCACCCGCGACGGCAAATAGGGATCGCGGCGGACGAGATCGTGCACGCCGACATTGCGCTGAGTTTTCCACTGCTCACCGCTCGGCGCGCGTTCGCCCAACACCCAGGTGTCCTTGCTCGCGCCGCCGCGCTGCATCGACACCACTTCGGCATCGGCCTCGGCGGCCACTCGGGTCAGGCCACCGGGCAGCACGCGATAACCGTCGCGACTGGCCACGGCATACATGCGCATGCCGATCGCCCGGGGTTGCAACTGACCGTTCTCAGCCTGCCAGATAGGCGCGTGGGACAGCTGAGCCAATTCTTGCGCGACGTAGGCGTAAGGGCGCGCCTGCATGCGCTCGGCCAGCGCCTGACGCTGCTTTTCACTCAGATCACGACCAAACACTGGCGCGAAGGTTTGCGATGGGAATGCCGGTTTGATCAACAGTTCTGGAAGTTTCTCCAACGCCTGCGCCAACACCGGCGCCTCACCGCACCACCACGTGGCAATCGATGGCAGGATCAGTTCTTCGCCGAACAGGAATTGATTGATCTTCGGCAAAAACCCCAGCAACCCCGGCGATTCCAGCACGCCGCTACCCAACGCATTAGTCACCAGCACACGGCCCTGACGCACGGCTTCAAGCAGTCCGGGCACGCCGAGTGCCGAGTCCGTGCGCAGCTCCAGCGGGTCGCAGAAATCGTCGTCGAGCCGGCGCATGATTGCGTGTACCCGACGCAGGCCGCTGAGGGTTTTCAGGTAGACCGTGGCATCGCGCACGGTCAGATCGCCGCCCTCGACCAGTGGATAACCGAGCTGGCGAGCCAGGTACAAATGTTCGAAATAGCTTTCGTTGAAACGCCCAGGCGTCAGCAACACGATCAGCGGCGCATCATCGTCGCAGGGTGCCTGCCGGGCCATGGTTTCCTGCAACGTACGGAAAAAACCGGCCAGATGCTGCACCTTCAGGTCGCGGTACAACTCGGGGAAAGCACGGGAAACGATGGTGCGGTTTTCCAGCGCATAACCGGCACCCGAAGGTGCCTGAGTGCGATCGGCCGTCACCCACCAGCGGCCGTCCGGCGTGCGCGCCAGATCCACCGCGTAAAGATGCAGGAAAGCCCCTTCCGGTGGCGCAATGCCCTGACACGGCCAGAGAAAATTGTTGTGGCCGAAGACCAGTTCCGCCGGCAGCAGACCTTCGCTGATCAGCTTTTGCGGGCCATAAAGATCCGCCAGCACCGCATTGAGCAGGCGCGCACGCTGAGCGATCCCGGCTGACAACTGCTGCCATTCATCCGCCGCAATCACATGGGGCAACAGATCCAGTTCCCACGGCCGATCCGCGCCTTTGGGGTCGGCATAGACGTTATAGGTAACGCCGTTTTCCTGAATCTGCCGCGCCAGCAACGCTTGCCGCTGCAGCAGTTGCGCCGGGCTGCTGCGCTGCAACTGATCGAACAGCCGCTGCCAATGCGGGCGCACCGCTCCACTGCCGTCGAGCAGTTCGTGATAAGTGCCCGCCGTGAGCGGGTAGCGGTCTAGCAGGTCAGGCATGGAAAGCTCGGCAGACAGCAAGGAACGGTCAGACTAACGCAGGCACATGACGCCCGGATATACGAAAAATCTAAGCGTCGCGTACGATTTGGAAACGTCGTAAATCGATTGTCATCGGTAGCTCGTCAGTGATTTCCACCTTCGGTATAGGAAGTTTCCCTGGCGTGTGTCCGACGCGGAAGAATCGCGCCATACGCCGGCTCTCCGCTTCGTTAGCGTTAACCGGCAGCGTCTCGTAATTACGTCCGCCGGGATGGGCGACGTGGTACTGACAACCGCCCAGTGATCGACCCATCCAGGTGTCGAGCAGGTCGAATACCAGCGGTGCGTGCACAGGTATGTTCGGTTGCAGGCAGTTGGCCGGTTGCCAGGCGCGGTAACGCACACCGGCGACGAATTCACCGACGCGCCCGGTCGGGTGCAACGGTACCGCGACGCCATTACAAGTCAGCAGATAACGCTGCGGCGGCAGCCCTTTGATCTTGACCTGCAAGCGCTCCAGCGATGAATCGACATAGCGCACCGTGCCGCCCGCCGCGCCCTCCTCGCCCAACACATGCCACGGCTCCAGCGCCTGACGCAGTTCCAGTTCGATGCCGTTGACGGCGTAATCGCCGACCTTGGGAAAACGAAACTCTAGGTGCGCCGCAAACCATTCCGCCCGCAGCGGATAACCGGCGCTGTTCAGTTCGACGATGACGTCGGCGAAGTCCTGCTCGATAAAGTGCGGCAACAGGAAGCGATCGTGCAGTTCGGTGCCCCAGCGCGCCAGTTTCGTTGGCGCATAGGGTTCGCGCCAGAACCGTGCGACCAGCGCCCGCAGCAATAATTGTTGAGCGAGGCTCATGCGCGCATGCGGCGGCATTTCAAAGGCGCGCAATTCCAGCAAGCCGAGACGCCCGGTGGCGCCATCCGGCGAATACAGTTTGTCGATGCAGAATTCGGCACGGTGGGTGTTGCCGGTGACGTCGATCAGCAAGTTGCGCAGCAATCGATCGACCAGCCACGGTGCGCATTCCTCGCCCGGTTCCGGCATCTGCGCGAAGGCGATTTCCAGCTCATACAGCGCGTCATTGCGTGCCTCGTCGACGCGCGGCGCCTGAGAGGTCGGGCCGATGAACAATCCGGAAAACAGGTACGACAGCGATGGATGGTTGTGCCAGTAACTGATCAGGCTGCGCAGCAGATCCGGACGTCGCAGAAACGGTGAATCCGCCGGCGTCGCGCCGCCGAGCACAAAGTGATTGCCGCCGCCGGTACCGGTGTGGCGGCCGTCGATCATGAATTTCTCGGTGGTCAGGCGGGTTTGCCGCGCTTCTTCATAGAGGAACTCGGTGCGCTCGACCAACTCGTCCCATGTCGCCGATGGCTGCACGTTGACCTCGATCACGCCCGGATCGGGGGTGATGCGGAAGTTGCTCAGGCGTTGATCGCTCGGCGGCTCGTAGCCTTCCAGCAAGACCGGACAATGCAGTTCTTCGGCGGTGGCTTCGATGGCCGCGACCAGTTCCAGATAATCTTCGACCCGTTCCAGCGGTGGCATGAACAGGTACAAACGCCCTTCGCGGGCTTCGGCACAGAACGCGGTGCGGGTCAGCCAATCGGCGGATTCGTCGATTTTTGGCGTGCGCTCATCAGACGTCGCCGGTTCGCCGTGAAGGTTGAGTTGGGTGGTTTGCGGCAGCTCGGGAAAATCCTGATTTGGATCCTGTGGATGAATAAACGGGTACTCGGCGGCTTTCACCCACGGCTGCGAACCGAGCGGCAGGCGATAACCCAGCGGTGAATCACCCGGCACCAGACGGCAATGATCATCGCGCAGGTACCAACGCCCGCTCTGCCATTGATCACCCTTGGCTGTACGCGCTAACGGCAGCACTTGGCCGATCACCTTGTTCAGGCCCTGACTGAAGACTTTGCGCAGGCGTGCGCGCTCCAGCGGCTCCTCCAGACGCGAGTCTTCGGCGCTGACGTTGCTCGGCAACGTGCCCTCGCGCCACAGGTAATAGAAGTTGTCCTCGTAGGCCGTGAACACAAAACGTGTAGGCAATTTCAGGCGTTCGGCGACACTGGCGAGGAAACGCCCGGCCAATTCACCTGTGGCGCCGTAATCCTGTTGTTCATCAGCGATCAGCGCGTCGTTATGCCAAACCGGCACGCCGTCGCGGCGCCAGTAGCAGTTGAGCGACCAGCGCGGCAGTTGTTCGCCCGGATACCACTTGCCCTGACCGAAATGCACCAGGCCCTTGGGCGCGTAGTGTTTGCGCATACGCTGGAACAATTCCGCAGAGAGACGGCGCTTGTCCTCGCCCAATGCAGCGGTGTTCCACTCGGCGCCGTCCGGGTCATCGATGGACACGAAAGTCGGCTCGCCGCCCATGGTCAGGCGCACGTCATCGGCTAACAGGTCAGCATCGATCTGCCGGCCCAACGCCTGAATCGCCAGCCATTGCTCATCGGTGTAAGGCTTGGTGACGCGCGGCGCCTCCCAGATCCGCTCCACCGACATTTCGTGACTGAACACGCATTCGCAGGGTTCGACCAAACCACTGATCGGCGCCGCCGAGGACGGATCGGGACTACAGGCCAACGGAATATGCCCTTCACCGGCGAACAGTCCAGACGTGGCGTCCAGACCGATCCAGCCAGCACCCGGCAAGTACACCTCACACCAAGCGTGCAGGTCGGTGAAATCCACTTCAGTGCCGGACGGGCCGTCGAGGCTTTTCACATCGGCGGTCAGTTGAATCAGATAACCGGATACAAACCTCGCGGCCAGCCCGAGGTTGCGCAGCAATTGCACCAGCAACCACGCCGAGTCGCGACAGGAGCCGGAGGCGTGTTCGAGGGTGTGCTCCGGGGTTTGCACGCCCGGCTCCATGCGGATCAGGTAGCCGATGTCTTCGCTGAGGCGCTGGTTGAGTGCGACGAGGAAGTCCACCGCTGGCAGCGGCGTGCGATCGATGGCGTCCAGATAGGCTTTGAATTTTGGTGTCAGTGGCAGGGTTTCGAGATACGGCGCCAGTTCCTTGCGCTCATCGGCGGCGTAGGCGAAAGGGATTTTCTCGGCGTAGGGCTCAAGGAAAAAATCGAAGGGATTGAACACGGCCATTTCGGCCAGCAGATCGACCTCGATGCGCAACTCATCGGTTTTCTCAGGAAAGACCAGCCGCGCGAGGTAGTTGCCCTGCGGGTCTTGCTGCCAGTTGATGAAATGCTGCTCGGGCGAGACTTTCAGCGCATACGACAAAATCCGCGTGCGACTGTGGGCAGCCGGGCGCAGGCGAACGATCTGCGGGCCGAGTTCGACAGCGCGGTCGTAGCGGTAATGCGTGACGTGATGCAATGCGACATGAATCGACACGGCGTGCCTCCTGCGAGCCTAAGCGTATTCGAAAGCGCGCAAGACTTATGCCATGCAGAGGCTTGGGCGCTTTCCCGGAATGCTTAGGGCAGTACAGCACCAAAATCGGGCGATGCGGGGAAATGGTTAGGCGAAGTTGCGCCTAAATGTGGCGAAGATCAAAAGATCGCAGCCTGCGGCAGCTCCTACAGGGAAACGCGAATCCCACTGTAGGAGCTGCCGCAGGCTGCGATCTTTTGACTCAAAAAAAAAACGCCAACCCGAAGGTTGGCGTTTGCTTTAGCGCGGTACGACCGGCTTGCGGGTCGGTTTCGGCCCTTTGCCTTTCGCGGCGTCTTTACGCTCTTTCGCAGCCTGTTGGTTGCGGGCAAATGCCGCCGCCTTGGCCTGCTCTCGCTTGTCCCAAGGATTACCACCGTCACTGGCACGCGGCGGCAGACCGGTGTGCTGGGTGAGGATCTTGGTGGTCTTCTCTTTGCCTTCTTTCGCCACTTTATGGCTGCCAGCCGGCGTCGAGTTCTTGCGACGGGCGCTCTGGTAGCTGTCGGTGGTCGGCTGGTGCGTCGGGATCAGTTGATCCTTGCCCGAACCGATCAGGTCGCCGCGACCCATGCGGATCAGCGCTTCACGCAGCATCGGCCAGCCTTTCGGGTCGTGATAACGCAAGAACGCCTTGTGCAGACGACGCTGCTCTTCGCTCTTGACGATATTCACGCCGTCACTCTTGTAAGTGACCTTGCGCAGCGGGTTCTTGCCCGAGTGATACATCGCGGTGGCGGTGGCCATCGGCGACGGGTAGAACGCTTGCACCTGGTCGGCGCGGAAGCCGTTGCCCTTGAGCCACAGGGCCAAGTTCATCATGTCTTCGTCGGTGGTGCCCGGGTGGGCGGCGATGAAGTACGGAATCAGGTACTGCTCTTTGCCCGCTTCCTTGGTGTACTTCTCGAACATGCGCTTGAACTTGTCATAGCTGCCGATGCCCGGTTTCATCATCTGGTTGAGCGGACCTTCCTCGGTGTGTTCCGGGGCGATCTTCAGGTAACCGCCGACGTGGTGGGTCACCAGCTCTTTGACGTACTCCGGCGACTCGACCGCGAGGTCGTAGCGCAGGCCGGAGGCAATCAGAATCTTTTTCACACCCGGCAAGGCACGGGCGCTGCGGTAAAGCTGAATCAGCGACGAGTGGTCGGTGTTCAGGTTCGGGCAGATGCCCGGGAATACGCAGGACGGCTTGCGGCACGCGGATTCGATTTCCGGCGTTTTGCAGGCGATGCGGTACATGTTTGCGGTCGGGCCACCGAGGTCGGAGATGACGCCGGTGAAGCCTGGCACCTTGTCGCGGATCTCTTCGATCTCGCGAATGATCGACTCTTCGGAACGGTTCTGGATGATCCGGCCTTCGTGCTCGGTGATCGAGCAGAAGGTGCAGCCACCGAAGCAGCCGCGCATGATGTTCACCGAGAAACGGATCATGTCGTAGGCCGGGATTTTCTCCTTGCCGTACGCCGGGTGCGGAACACGTGCGTAAGGCATGCCGAACACGTAGTCCATTTCTTCGGTGGTCATCGGTATCGGCGGCGGGTTGAACCAGACGTCGACTTCGCCATGCTTCTGTACCAGCGCGCGGGCGTTGCCCGGGTTGGTTTCGAGGTGCAGCACGCGGTTGGCGTGAGCATAAAGAACCGCATCACCGCGGACTTTTTCCATCGACGGCAAACGGATCACGGTCTTGTCGCGGGTCATGCGCGGGCTGGCCAGAATCTGTACAACCTTGGCTTCCTGCGGATCGTCGACCGGGCCCTTTTCCTGTTCAATGGCGCAGGCTTGGGTGTCCTGGGTGTTCACGTACGGGTTGATGATCTTGTCGACCTTGCCCGGACGGTCGATGCGCGTCGAGTCAACTTCGTACCAGCCTTGCGGCGTGTCACGACGGATGAACGCGGTGCCACGCACGTCGGTGATGTCTTCGATCTTGTGGCCATAGGACAGACGCTGGGCGACTTCGACAATCGCGCGCTCGGCGTTGCCGTACAGCAGAATGTCGGCGCAGGCGTCGATCAGGATCGAGTTACGCACGCGATCCTGCCAGTAGTCGTAATGGGCGATACGGCGCAGGGAGGCTTCGATGCCACCGAGGACGATCGGCACATTTTTGTAGGCTTCCTTGCAGCGCTGGCTGTAGACCAGGCTCGCGCGATCCGGACGCTTGCCGGCCATACCGCCCGGGGTATAGGCGTCGTCGGAACGGATTTTCTTGTCGGCGGTGTAGCGGTTGATCATCGAGTCCATGTTGCCGGCCGCGACGCCGAAGAACAGGTTCGGCTCGCCGAGCTTCATGAAGTCGTCTTTGGACTGCCAGTTTGGCTGGGCGATGATCCCGACGCGGAAGCCTTGCGACTCCAGCAGCCGGCCGATGATCGCCATGCCGAACGACGGGTGATCGACGTAGGCATCACCGGTGACGATGATGATGTCGCAGGAATCCCAGCCAAGCTGATCCATCTCCTCCCTGCTCATCGGCAGGAATGGCGCTGGCCCGAAACATTCGGCCCAGTACTTTGGATAGTCAAATAACGGCTTGGCTGCTTGCATGTCGATAACCGGTGTTGGCTTTCATTGAATTTCGCGGGCGCGGAATATAGCACAAATTTTGACCAATTCCGACGGCTGTGGTCGGAAATTGTGCCGACCCCATTCGCGAGCAGGCTCGCTCCCACATTTGAACGCATTCCAAATGTGGGAGCGAGCCTGCTCGCGAAGAGGCCAGATCAGGCGCCGAAGATTACTCGTCGTCGTCGAAGTTATAGCTGCCCGGTGCAAGGTTTTCGAAACGGGTGTACTTACCGATAAACGCCAGGCGGATAAAGCCGATTGGCCCGTTCCGTTGCTTACCGATAATGATTTCGGCGATGCCCTTATGCTCGGTTTCCGGGTGATACACCTCGTCGCGGTAAACGAACATGATCACGTCAGCATCCTGCTCGATCGCTCCGGATTCCCGGAGGTCGGAGTTGATCGGGCGTTTGTTCGGCCGCTGCTCGAGGGAACGGTTGAGCTGCGACAGCGCCACCACCGGGCAGTTGAATTCTTTGGCCAGGGCTTTCAAGGAACGCGAGATTTCAGAAATCTCGTTGGTGCGGTTGTCGCCGCCGGAACCCGGAATCTGCATCAATTGCAGGTAGTCGATCATGATCAGACCGATGTCACCGTGCTCACGCGCCAGACGCCGGGTTCGCGCACGCATTTCCGACGGGCTGATACCGGCGGTGTCGTCGATGAACAGCTTGCGGTCATTGAGCAGGTTGACCGCCGAGGTCAGTCGCGGCCAGTCGTCATCTTCTAGCTGACCGGAACGCACCTTGGTCTGGTCGATGCGGCCCAGCGACGAGAGCATACGCATGACCAGCGATTCGCCTGGCATCTCGAGGGAATACACCAGAACGGCTTTGTCGCTGCGCAGTACGGCGTTTTCCACCAGGTTCATCGCGAAGGTGGTTTTACCCATCGACGGACGGCCGGCAACGATGATCAGGTCGGACGGTTGCAGACCGCTGGTCTTCTCATCAAGGTCGGTGTAGCCGGTGGACAGGCCGGTAATCGCGTTGTCGGTGTTGAACAGTGTGTCGATGCGGTCGATTGCCTTGGTCAGCAAATCGTTCACGCCTACCGGGCCACCGGTTTTCGGCCGGGCCTCGGCAATTGCAAAGATCTGACGCTCGGCTTCGTCGAGGATTTCCTCGGCGGTGCGCCCTTCCGGGTTGAAGGCGCTGTCGGCGATCTCGGTGCTGATGCCGATCAGTTGGCGCAACGTCGCACGCTGGCGGACGATCTGCGCATACGCCTTGATGTTGGCGACGGACGGTGTGTTTTTCGCCAGTTCGCCGAGGTAACCGAGGCCGCCCACTTGCGAGGTCTGACCTTCCTTGTCCAATTGCTCGGCAAGGGTCACGACGTCGATCGGCGAGTTCTGATCGGCCAGTTTGGCGATCGCACGGAAGATCAGGCGGTGGTCATGTCGATAGAAATCACCGTCGGAGACTTGATCGAGCACGCGTTCCCAGGCGTTGTTGTCCAGCATCAGACCACCGAGTACAGCCTGTTCGGCTTCGATGGAATGCGGCGGCACCTTCAGGGCAGCGGTTTGCAGATCGTATTGCTCGGGAGCGGAGATATCGTTCATGGCCACTTGAGTTTGGTTGAAAATCAGGAATTGCAGAAAGACAAAGGGCACGACCTGTAAACAGGATCGTGCCCGATGTTAACCGTCTGACGGGCAAGCCGCCAGCCGATCAGGTATTGCTTAAGCTGCTACCACGACAACGCGTACGGTGGCTTCAACTTCGGCGTGCAGGTGCACAGCCACGTCGAATTCACCTACGTTGCGGATGGTGCCGTTCGGCAGACGAACTTCGCTCTTCTGCACTTCAACGCCGGAGGCGGTCAGTGCGTCAGCGATGTCGTGAGTACCGATCGAACCGAACAGCTTGCCTTCGTCGCCAGCGGTGGCAGTGATGGTCACTTCCAGCTCGGCCAGTTGGGCAGCACGGCTTTCAGCCGATGCTTTACGGTCTGCAGCAGCTTTTTCCAGCTCGGCACGACGCTCTTCGAACGCAGCGATGTTCGCTGGGGTCGCGGCGGTAGCTTTGCCGTAAGGCAGCAGGTAGTTACGACCGTAACCGGCCTTAACGTTTACTTTGTCACCCAGGTTGCCCAGGTTGGTGACTTTTTCCAGAAGGATCAGTTGCATGTGAAAATCCTCTAACTTTTAACCTTCACCGTTCGCGCTGTCGGTGTCTTTCGACACGTGACGACCGCGAAAATCAATCAGGCTGTCGACAATGGCCAAAACCACGAGCAACGGATAGATCAGCTGCATGAACAGCAACAGCGTGACGTACAACCCCACCAGCCAGAAACCGGCCAGTCGCTTCTGCCCGACCAGCCCGTGAATCAAGGCAAGTCCGGCGAACACCAGCGGTACACTGCACAACGGCGTCAACATGGCCATCTGTGCACCGAGATTCGGGCCCAGAAGCATCAACGCCAGCAGTAACATCGCCGGCCCCAGCGGGATCCGTATGGCGCGAAACTCGCGACCAAAACCACCCGGGTTGTACAACAACGCCTGCCAATGACGCCCGACAATCAGGCTCAGCACGCTGACGATCTGCAACAACGCCGCAATCAGTCCGGTCAGGACTGGTGCAATCAGGGACGCGAAACGCGCTTGCTCTTCGACCGACAATTGCTTGTAGGTCTCACCGAGAAGCGCGGGCATTACCTTGATAAGGGCCTGCGCGAGCATCTCGATCTGGGCCGCAAACGCCGCCCCGAGCACCACTGAAAACACCACTCCTATTGCCACGCTGGCCAGCAGCGTACGAACCCAGGACTCACTTGCGCGCAAAATCAACGCAAGCCCCGAAGACCCCAGCAGCACCAGAAGTGCCCGTGGATCATCGGCGTACAACCACCAGACCAAGGCCGGCAGCAGTCCCAGCAACAGAACACCAAGGGCGTCTGTCAATCCGCGCCGCAGCAGCACGAGGCTCCCGGCGGCGGCACCCAACCAATACAACAACGGCAATGTTGCACATCCGGCCACTACGAGAGTGGCCTGCATGCGGCCGCGCATGATGAACTCAGCTAAGGCACGCATGCATTCAATCCTTTGCTACTTGTCGACTGCCCGGTCTCAGCGGCCGTGGCTGTCGGTGTAGGCCAGCAGGGCCAGGAAGCGGGCGCGCTTGATAGCGGTGGCCAGCTGACGCTGATAACGAGCTTTGGTACCGGTGATGCGGCTTGGAACGATTTTGCCGGTCTCGGATACGTAGGCTTTCAGAGTGTTGAGATCTTTGTAATCGATCTCCTTCACGTCTTCAGCGGTGAAGCGGCAGAATTTACGACGACGGAAGAAACGTGCCATTTGATAGGCTCCTTAAAAGGTCCGTGGATTACTCGTCAGCGTTATCGCTGTTGTCGCTGTCATCACTATCAGCGCTTTCAGCGCCTTCGTGCTCAGGACGGTCGCGACGCTCACGGCGCTCACTGCGGTTTTCTTCAGCCTTGAGCATCTCGGATTGGCCGGTAACGGCTTCTTCGCGACGGATGACCAGGTTACGGATCACTGCATCGTTGTAGCGGAAGTTGTCTTCCAGCTCGGCCAGGGCCTTGCCAGTGCACTCAACGTTCAGCATCACGTAGTGAGCCTTGTGAACATTGTTGATTGCGTAGGCCAGTTGACGACGGCCCCAATCTTCCAGACGGTGGATTTTGCCGCCGTCTTCTTCGATCAGCTTGGTGTAACGCTCAACCATGCCGCCGACTTGCTCGCTTTGATCCGGGTGGACCAAAAAGATGATTTCGTAATGACGCATGAATGCTCCTTACGGGTTGTAGCCTGCCGCTCAAAAACGGTCAGACAAGGAGTGAATGACACTTATGGACTTGCTGGCGCGGGGCACATGCGTGCCTGCCGTCACAGCAAGGGGCGCAATTGTAGAGAAGGGACAGAAGAGGTGCAAGGCAATTGGTGATTATTTGAACAATCACCAAAGAACACCTGTAGGAGCTGCCGAAGGCTGCGATCTTTTGATTTTGTTTTTAAAGACAAGATCAAAAGATCGCAGCCTGCGGCAGCTCCTACAGGGGGCTTATTTCTTGGCAGCAGGCTTGCCTTTTACGCCGCGCTGACGCTGGGCTTCGAACAGGCAGACGCCCGTCGCGACCGAGACGTTGAGGCTGCTGACGCTACCGGCCATCGGCAGCTTCACCAGATAGTCGCAGTGTTCGCGGGTCAGGCGACGCATGCCTTTGCCTTCGGCGCCCATGATCAGAATGGTCGGGCCCGTCAGATCCTGGTCGTAGATGCTGACTTCAGCTTCGCCTGCTGTGCCGACAACCCACAGACCGCGCTGCTGAAGCTTTTCCAGGGTGCGCGCAAGGTTGGTCACGGCCACCAACGGAATCACTTCCGCCGCGCCGCAGGCCACTTTACGCACGACCGGCGTCAGGGTTGCCGACTTGTCTTTCGGCACGATCACCGCCAGCGCACCCGCCGCATCGGCCGAACGCAGGCAGGCGCCGAGGTTGTGCGGATCGGTCACGCCGTCGAGCACCAGCAGCAACGGTGCGCCGTCAGTGCGATCGAGCAGCTCGTCGAGCATCGCTTCGCCCCAGACCTGGCTCGGGCTGACTTCCGCGACCACGCCTTGGTGAACGCCTTCAACCCAAGCGTCCATTTCACGGCGCTCGGCCTGACCGACCTGCACACGATTTTCGTTGGCCAGCTCAACCAGGGTCTGCACGCGCGGATCGTTGCGGCTTTCCGCCAGCCAGATCTGCTTGACGCGCTTCGGGTGGTGACGCAGCAACGCTTCTACCGCGTGAACGCCGTAGATTTTCTCCAACTGACTCATGACTTCGCCTTCGGTTTACGTGCCCCGCCACTTTTGGCTGGAGCAGAACCCGCTTTTGGCGGGCCTTTACGATGTTTGCTCGGTTTTGCTGGCTTGCCGCCGGAGGCCTTTTCAGGCGCCGACCGTCCGGTCTTTCCCCCAGGCGCCGCTTTACCACCGTTTTTGGCGTCGGAAAGCAGAGCCTTCTTCATTTCACGGCTTTTACGCAGCTCGGCGTTTTTCGCCACAGCGTCGCTTGGGCGATAAGCTTCGGGAGCCTTCTCTTTCGCTGGACGGCGACCTGCGGTTTTTGCAGGAGCCGCTTCGGCTTTTTCCTTCGCGGCTGGCGCAGCAGTTTCAGCACCACGCTTTTTGCGACCAATCGGCGCGCTGATGGTTTTTTCAGCCATCTCGAAGTCGATCTTGCGTTCGTCGAGGTCAACGCGCATGACGCGCACTTCAACGGTATCGCCGAGACGGAAGCTGCGACCGGTGCGCTCGCCCGCCAGGCGGTGATGCACAGGATCGAAGTGGTAGTAATCGCCCGGCAGCGCGGTGACGTGCACCAGGCCTTCGACGTAAATATCGGTCAGCTCGACGAACAAACCAAAACCGGTCACCGCAGTGATCACGCCCGGGAACGACTCGCCCACGCGATCTTTCATGAACTCGCACTTGAGCCAGTTCACCACGTCGCGGGTCGCTTCGTCGGCACGGCGCTCGCTCATCGAGCACTGCTCGCCGAGTTGCTCCAGCGCCGCTTCGTCGTACGGATAGATACGCGCTTTCGGAATGGTCATCGCACCGGCACGGCGAACGTGCGAGGTGTCCTGTTTCGAATGGATCACGCTGCGGATTGCGCGGTGGGTGAGCAAATCCGGGTAACGACGGATCGGCGAAGTGAAGTGGGTATAGGCTTCGTAATTCAGGCCGAAGTGGCCCTGATTGTCAGCGCTGTACACCGCTTGGCTCAGCGAACGCAGCATCACGGTCTGGATCAGGTGGAAATCCGGACGATCCTTGATGCTCGCCAGCAGTGCCTGGTAGTCCTTCGGCGACGGGCCGTCCTTGCCTTTGTGCAGGGACAGGCCGAGCTCGCCAAGGAAGGCACGCAGTTTTTCCAGACGCTCCGGTGGCGGGCCGTCGTGGACGCGGTACAGCGCAGGAATTTCGTGCTTCTTGAGGAATTCGGCGGTGGCCACGTTGGCCGCCAGCATGCATTCTTCGATCAGCTTGTGCGCATCGTTACGGGTGGTCGGACGGATCTCGGCAATCTTGCGCTCGGTACCGAAGATGATCCGGGTTTCCTGCGTTTCGAAATCGATCGCGCCACGTACGTGACGAGCAGCCAACAGAACCTTGTACAGCGCATAAAGCTGCTTGAGGTGCGGCAGAACGTCGTTGTACTCACCGCGAAGCTGACGCGCCTCGGTGATTTTCGGCGTTTCCAGCATCGCGCTGACTTTGTTGTACGTCAGACGAGCGTGGGAGTGGATCACCGCCTCATAGAAGCAGTAGTCGGTCATTTCGCCGGACTTGGAAATGGTCATCTCGCAAACCATGGCCAGACGATCGACGTGCGGGTTCAGCGAGCACAGGCCGTTGGACAACTGCTCAGGCAGCATCGGCACCACGCGCTCGGGGAAATACACCGAGTTGCCGCGCACTTGCGCTTCGTTGTCCAGCGCCGAACCGATTTTCACGTAGCTGGAAACGTCGGCAATCGCCACGTACAACTTCCAGCCGCCGGAGAACAGGCGCAGCTTGCCCGGTTTGGCTTCGCAATAAACCGCATCGTCGAAGTCGCGGGCATCTTCGCCGTCGATGGTGACGAACGGCAGATGGCGCAGGTCAACGCGCTTCTCTTTGTCTTTCTCTTCGACTTCCGGCTTGAGCTTGGCGGCTTCTTTCAGGACAGCTTCAGGCCAGACGTGCGGAATGTCGTAAGTGCGCAGGGCAACATCGATTTCCATGCCCGGCGCCATGTAGTTGCCGACCACTTCGACCACATCGCCTTGCGGCTGGAAGCGCGGCGTTGGCCAGTGGGTGATTTTCACCTCGACGAACTGACCGATCTGCGCGTTGGCATTACGGCCCGGCGTGACCAGCACTTCTTGCTGGATCTTCGGATTGTCGGCAACGACAAAACCGATGCCGCCTTCTTCGAAGTAGCGACCGACGATGGTTTCGTGAGCACGCGAAACCACTTCGACGATCACGCCTTCGCGGCGACCGCGACGATCAAGACCGGAAACACGGGCCAGCGCACGGTCGCCGTCAAACACCAGACGCATTTGCGCCGGGCTCATGAACAGGTCGTCGCTGCCGTCGTCCGGCACCAGGAAGCCGAAACCGTCACGGTGACCGCTGATGCGACCGAGGATCAGGTCGAGCTTGTCGACCGGCGCGTACGTGCCGCGGCGGGTGTAGATCAGTTGAGCGTCGCGCTCCATGGCGCGCAGGCGGCGGCGCAGGGCTTCGATCTGGTCTTCTGTGGTCAGACCAAACTCTTCGACCAGTTGCTCGCGGGCAGCAGGCGAACCCCGATCGGCGAGGTGCGCCAGGATCAGTTCGCGACTAGGAATAGGGTTTTCATATTTTTCCGCTTCACGAGCGGCCTCGGGATCGAGGGACTGCCAATCGGCCATTAGAGAGTTTTCACCTTGTCTATATGCGGGTTAGTTTGGCATAGGCGCCATGAAACGGGAAATTTCCGCTTCTATAAGGCGCGTATCCGGGGCTGTAGCGTTGCTTGAAAGCCGTTTTGACCACCGCCGGTAAAAAAAATCATGTTTTTTGCTGAGAGGGGTTTACAGTTAAAAAGACGCTCCGTATAGTGCGCGCCATCGACGACGCACAGCGTTGCCGATACTGCCCAGATGGTGAAATTGGTAGACACGCCAGCTTCAGGTGCTGGTGACCGCAAGGTCGTGGAAGTTCGAGTCTTCTTCTGGGCACCAATTTAGAGTTTGAGACTAGATCAGTTTCAAGACTCACACAAAAACCCGCGAAAGCGGGTTTTTTGCATTCTAAGGAACGCTTTTGTTAAAACCGATTTATTAAAATTAAATCAGGGGTTTACAGATCAAAAAGCGCTCCGTATAGTGCGCCACATCAACAGCGGCAACGCTAGCGATGATTGCCCAGATGGTGAAATTGGTAGACACGCCAGCTTCAGGTGCTGGTGACCGCAAGGTCGTGGAAGTTCGAGTCTTCTTCTGGGCACCAATTCAAATTCAAGGTTACGGCCTTGGATTTCACAGAAACCCGCGAAAGCGGGTTTTTGCGTTTCTGCCCTCCCGAAACCCTGATATCTCCATGCAGGAGCTGCCGAAGGCTGCGATCTTTTGATCTTGTTTTTCCAAAGAGCAAGATCAAAAGATCGCAGCCTTCGGCAGCTCCTACGGTTCAACGAAGACGTCGTATCAGAGCTGGCGGGCTCTCGCAAGGCGCACTTGAGAAACAATATCGTTTATCATTGTTGCAAGTTTTTGCAATGCGACAGTGAGGAACCCTGCGAATGACGTTTCGAAATACCCTGCGCCGAGGCCTGACCTTCACCCTTCTCGGCCTGGCGCTCGCCACTCCCCTCACCCAGGCTGCCGATGCGGTTTCCCTGACTCTCTATAACGGCCAGCACAAGGAAGTCGGCGACGCGATCGCCAAAGCCTTCGAAGCCAAGACCGGCATTCACGTCAATGTCCGCAAAGGCAGCAGCAATCAGCTCGCCAGCCAGGTCATCGAAGAAGGCGACCGCTCCCCCGCCGATGTGATCTACACCGAAGAATCGCCGCCGCTTAACAATCTCGGCGAACTCGGCCTGCTGGCGAAAACCGATGACGCCACTTTGGCTGTGCTTCCGGAAAAATATGTAGCCGGCAACGGCACCTGGATCGGCGTCACAGCGCGCGTTCGCGTGGTTGCCTACAACCCGAAACTGGTCGATGAAAAAGACCTGCCGAAATCGGTGATGGAATTCTCTGATCCGCAGTGGCAAGGCAAAGTCGGTTTCGTGCCAACCAGCGGCGCGTTCCAGGAACAAGCCGTAGCGATCATCAAGCTGCACGGTCGTGACGCTGCCGAAGAATGGCTGACTGGCCTGCGCGCATTCGGCAAAACCTACAGCAACAACATGGTTGCCCTGAAAGCGGTGGAAAACGGCGAAGTCGCTACCGTGCTGGTGAACAACTACTACTGGTTCGCCCTGCAGCGCGAGAAAGGCCAACTCGACTCGAAACTGCATTACTTCACCGGCGGCGATGTCGGTGGCTTGATCACCGTATCGAGCGCTGCCGTGCTGAAATCCAGCAAGCATCCAAAAGAAGCCCAGCAATTCCTCGCCTACATGGCCAGCGAAGAAGGTCAGCGCGTGATCACTCAGACCACTGCCGAATACCCGCTGCACAAAGGCATGGAATCGGATCGCGGGCTCAAGCCGTTCAGCGAGCTGGAAGCGCCGAACGTAACGCCAGCCGATCTGGGCAATGCCGAGGAAGCGCTGGAACTGGAACGTGAAGTTGGCTTGAACTGATGGCCGCATCGTTATCCGCCCCCGCCGCGCGCGGGGGTTACGTACCAAAGCGTAAGCGGCCGTCGATCTGGCTGGTGCTGCCAGTGTTGCTGCTGGTGGTGCTCAGCCTTTTGCCGCTCGCCTACGTCGGACTGAAAGCCTGGCAGGCCGGTTGGGCCGAGGCGCTGCACTTGCTGTGGCGCCCGTACGTGTTCGGCCTGCTGCGCAATACGCTGGCATTGATGGTTGGCGTGACGATTACCTGCGGCGTGATCGGTCTATCGCTGGCGTGGCTGCTGGAGCGCAGCAATCTGCCGGGGCGGCGCCTGTGGGGCGTGATTCTGTGCCTGCCGTTCGCGGTGCCGGCGTTTGTCAGCAGCTTCACCTGGGTCTCCTTGAGCGCGCAGTTCGAAGGGCTCGGCGGGGCGATTCTGGTGATGAGCCTGTCGAAATACCCGCTGATCTTTCTGCCGGTAGCGGCGACCCTGCGCAATCTCGATCCCTCCCTTGAAGAATCCGCGCGCACCCTCGGGCAGAATCGCTGGGGGGTGTTTTTCCGCGTCACCCTGCCGCTGCTCTGGCCGTCGCTGTTGGCCGGTTCGCTGCTGATTGCCTTGCACATGCTGGTGGAATTCGGCGCGCTGTCGATCATTGGCCTGCAAACGTTCACTACCGCGATCTATCAACAGTTCGAGCTGGAATTCAGTAACGCCAACGCAGCGATGCTTTCTGCGGTGCTGCTGGCGCTGTGCCTGGTGTTGTTGTGGCTGGAACTGCGCGTGCGTGGCAAAGGCCGGCATGTGCGCACCGGGCAAGGCGCGGCGCGTCAGGCGGAGCAAGTTCGATTGGGGCGCTGGGCTTCGCTGGGCCAGTTGTATTGTCTGGCGCTGGCGATTGTCGGCAGCGGGATTCCGCTGGGCATGCTGGCCTACTGGCTGGCGGTCGGTTCGTCGGCAGCCTTTCCGGTGGCGGCGATCACCGAAGCGCTGCTGTCGTCGCTGGCGTTGTCGCTGGGCGGCGCGGCGTTGTGCCTGGTGCTGGCAGTGCCGGTGGGTTTGCTGGTGGTGCGCTACAAAGGCCAATTGGCGATTTGGGCTGAGCGTCTGCCGTACCTGTTGCATGCGCTGCCGGGCTTGGTGATTGCGCTGACGCTGGTGTATTTCGCCCTGCATTACGTGCCGGCGCTGTACCAGACTTCGGGGTTGTTGCTGATTGCTTATGCGCTGCTGTTTCTGCCGCTGGCTCAAGCACCGATTCGTACTGCACTGAACAAGGCTGCGCCGCAGCTGGAAGAGGCTGCCCGCACGCTGGGCGCTTCGTCGTTCACGGCGTTTTGCCGGGTGACATTGCCGATTATTTTCCCGGCATTGGGCGCGGCGTTTGCGCTGGTGTTTCTGGATGCGATGAAGGAATTAACGGCGACGCTGCTGCTGAGTCCGACCGGGCTTAACACGCTAGCGACTGAGGTCTGGGCGCATACCGCGAATGTCGAGTTTGCGGCGGCGGCGCCTTATGCGGCGTTGTTGATTTTGGTGTCCGGGTTGCCGGTGTATCTGCTGACGACGCGGATGTATTTGAGCCGCTGAAATCACCTTCGCGAGCAAGCCCGCTCCCACATTTTGATCACATTCCAGCGCTGGAACTCGGTCAACATGTGGGAGCGGGCTTGCTCGCGAATGGGCCCTTAATCACACCATCAAGCCCTGAACTGCCCCAGACTCGCCTTCAACTGCGCCGCCAAACCATCCAGCACCTTGCCACTCGCCGTGGTTTCCACAACTGCCTGCGCCGCTTTCTCGGCCTGCGCATGAATCGTCTCGACCCGCCCACGCACCGCTTGCGCGCCTTGCGCCTGATGCGCCGCTGCCTGCGTCGCCAGACCAATCGCCGCATGCACCTGCTCAACCGAGGCCTGCACCGATTGCTGCAACCGCGCACTGTCGCGCAACACCAGCAAGCCTTCGCTAGCCTGACGCCCGGCCTGACCAATCGCCTCAACCGCCTCACGCGCACCCTGCTGCAAAGCAACAATGTGCGCCTGAATATCGCCGGTAGAGCTTTGCGTCTTGCTCGCCAACGCACGCACCTCATCCGCCACTACCGCGAACCCACGCCCGGTTTCACCCGCGCGCGCTGCTTCAATTGCCGCGTTCAGTGCCAGCAAATTGGTCTGCTCGGCGATCCCGTGGATCACCGTCAGCACCACTTCAATCTGTTCACTCTGCTGCGCCAGTCGCTGGATGACTTTCGCTCCAGTGTCGACCTGTCCCGCCAACGCCTCGATCAGGCCGCCGACCTTGGCCGACGTGCGCGTGTTCTCATCAGTGGCCTGACGAATATCCACCACCTGCTTCAACGCCGCCTGCATCGCATGGCTTTCCGACTGCGCCTCGTCGGCCATTTGCGACAGTGCGCGCAGACTCTCCGCCACTTCATCACGCTGCATCCCGGCCGCCGCATCGGCACCAGCATTGCGCAGAGTCATCGCGCCGATTTCCACGCCGGTACGCTGGGCGACATCGCCCGCCTCGCGCACGATCGGCTGTAACTTATCGACAAAGCGATTGACCGCCGAGGCCATGTCGCCGATTTCGTCTTTGCTGTTGATCTGCACTCGCTTGGTCAGATCGCCCTCGCCCGCTGCCAGATCATCCATCGCGGCATTGAGCATCTTCAGGCGATTGACCACGCGATGGCCCAACACCACGGCCAGCAACAGCAGCACGCCGCAGCCGACCAGCGCCAGGCCCAGACCGATTCTCCAGCGCAGCGTCGCCGCTGCCTCTTGCACGGTGCTGGCGGTATTGGCTTTCATTTCAGCAGCGGTGGATTGCGCCGATTGCAGACGCGCCTGCATGGCTTTTGCGCTATCGGCGGCGGCACCTTGAAGGCTGTCGCCGACCAGTTGATCACTGCTGGCGATCAGCGCCGAGAAACGTTTGTCCAGCGCGGCCAGATCGGTTTCCACCGACGCCGTGGAAACACCCATCAGCACCTTGCCGATTTCCACGCCGTTGGGATTGATCGAGGCTTCGAGGTAGTAAACGGATGGGTCGTTTTTCGCCGCATCCAGCACTTTATCCAGCGCACGCTCGCCTTGGCCTTTTTCCAGCAAGGCTTTGTTGATCGGGTTTTCGCGGTTGAGATAACGGGTCAGGTGCTGGCCGGTGGCATCGTCGTACACCACAAACAGCACATTGGGATTGCGCTGGGCACGACGGGCGAACTCAGAGAGGGTCGGCACGTCGCTGTCCCACATCGCGCGCGGCGCAACGGAGGCGAGCAGTTGCGCCATGTCATTGGCCGAGTCCTTGAGGTCTTTTTCCAGAGTCGCACGCAGCTGTGCCTGCTCATCCTTCAGACGCGTGGACAAACCGGCGGTCAAGCGCTGGCGGGTGCTGCTGGAAAGATTGTCCAGGCTCGACGTGACTTCACGTCCGGCCTGCTCTAGTTCACCAGAGAGTTTCTGGCTGTCGGCACCGAGGCGCACGGCCAGATCGGCTTCCAGCGCCGTAACGGTGCTCCGTGTCAGGGCGACGGCCACCAGCACTTGCACCAAAAGGGCGATACCAAGGGTAACGAATACCGGGCGCAACAAACGGCTTTGTAACAGTGAGAGAACGGCCGACACTGTGAATACCTCTACTTCTGACGCCATTAATTTGATGGCACTCTTGTAGGAAGTTTCACAGCAAAGGTCATGCCGTCCGACAAGCATAAACGACAAAGGCCCCGATTAAGGGGCCTTTGTTTTTTACATCAACGACTTATCAAGCAAACGGATGACGCAGAACGATGGTTTCGTTGCGATCCGGGCCCGTCGAAATAATGTCGATCGGTGCGCCGATCAACTCTTCAACGCGCTTGATGTAGGCACGAGCGTTAGCCGGCAGCTCTTCCAGGGTTTTTGCACCCACGGTCGATTCAGTCCAGCCCGGCACTTCTTCGTACACAGGCTGCAGGCCTACGTAGCTGTCAGCGTCGGTCGGAGCAACGGCGTTGCCTTGCGCGTCTTTGTAGCCGACGCAGATGTTGATGGTTTCCAGACCGTCGAGTACGTCCAGCTTGGTCAGGCAGATGCCCGAGATGCTGTTCACATCGATAGCGCGACGCAGGATAACGGCGTCGAACCAGCCGCAACGACGGGCACGGCCGGTGGTAGCGCCGAACTCGTGACCTTGCTTGGCCAGGTGCGCGCCGACTTCGTCGAACAGCTCAGTCGGGAACGGGCCCGAACCGACGCGAGTGGTGTAAGCCTTGGTGATGCCCAGGATGTAGTCCAGGAACATCGGGCCAACGCCCGAACCGGTCGCCACGCCACCGGCGGTGGTGTTGGAGCTGGTCACGTACGGGTAGGTGCCGTGGTCGATGTCGAGCAACGAACCCTGGGCGCCTTCGAACATGATGTCTTTGCCGGCGCGACGCAGGTCGTGCAGCTCGGCAGTCACGTCGAGCATCAACGGCTTGAGCAGCTCAGCGTATTCCTTGCACTCGGCCAGAGTCTTTTCGAACTCAATGGCTGGCTCTTTGTAGTAACCAACCAGCATGAAGTTGTGGTAATCCACCAGTTCACGCAGCTTGTCTTCGAAGCGCGGCATGTTCAGCAGGTCGCCAACACGCAGGCCACGACGAGCAACCTTGTCTTCGTACGCCGGGCCGATGCCGCGACCGGTAGTACCGATCTTCAGCTCGCCACGGGCCTTTTCCCTAGCCTGATCCAGCGCTACGTGGAAGGACAGGATCAGCGGGCAGGAGGGGCTGATACGCAGACGCTCGCGCACCGGTACGCCTTTCTCTTCCAGCTTGGTGATCTCGCGCAGCAGGGCGTCAGGTGCAACCACCACGCCGTTGCCGATCAGGCACTGCACGCCTTCGCGCAGCACGCCCGACGGGATCAGGTGCAAAACGGTTTTTTCGCCGTCGATCACCAGGGTGTGACCAGCGTTGTGGCCACCTTGGTAGCGCACTACGGCGGCAGCATGTTCGGTCAGCAGATCAACGATCTTGCCTTTGCCCTCATCACCCCATTGGGTGCCCAGGACTACGACATTCTTACCCATAACACTTGTCCTCATTCGCGCAAACTTGGTGCCGGCGATGGCCGGCAGGAAAACTCAAGAAGCCAGTGGCGAAACTTGCCAAAGCCCGTTCTGCTGAATCAATTGCCGGTCGCAGTCCGCATCACGGGCGGCGGCCAAAGGTTGTCCAGGCAACGCCTGAACGACACGCTGACCCTCACTGCGCAACTGGCAAACCTGCTGCCAGAGTGCCGCATCCGTACTGTCAGGCATCCAGATACCGCCAGACGGTAGCTCGATCTCAGCACGCCCCAGGGTCACCAGGGTTTTCAAATCGGTGGAAAAGCCTGTCGCCGGACGGGCGCGACCAAAATCGGCGCCGATGTCGTCGTAGCGACCGCCCTGAGCGATGGACTGGCCAACACCCGGCACGAACACCGCGAACACCACACCGGTGTGGTAGTGGTAGCCACGCAGCTCGCCCAGATCGAAGTACAGCGGCAGCTCCGGGAAGCGCGCCGACAGACGCTCGGCGATCGCCAGCAAATCTTCCAGTGCTGCCAGAACCGGCGCCGGCGCATTCGCCAGACGCTCGCGGGCAGCGCTCAACACTTCACGGCCGCCGCACAGATCAACCAGCGCACGCAGCATGCCGGACAGATCGGCCGGCAGACCTTCGGTCAAGGTAATGACCTCGTCGATGGCCTTGCGTTGCAGCGCATCGAACAACTGCTGCTCGACTTCACCAGACAGACCGGCGGCACGCGCCAGACCACGGTAAATGCCGACATGCCCCAGATCCATGTGCACATCCGGCACGTCGGCCAGTTGCAGCATGGCCAACATCAGGCTGATCACTTCAACGTCGCTGCTCGGGCTGGCGTCGCCGTACAACTCGGCGCCCAACTGGATCGGGCTGCGCGAGGACGACAATGCACGCGGTTGCGCATGCAGCACGCTGCCGGCGTAGCACAGACGGCTCGGGCCTTCGCGACGCAGGGTGTGCGCATCGATGCGCGCCACTTGCGGCGTGATGTCCGCCCGGAAACCCATCTGCCGGCCCGATTGCGGGTCGATGACCTTGAAGGTACGCAGATCCAGGTCCTGGCCCGCGCCGGTCAGCAGGGATTCCAGGTACTCGATATGGGGAGTCACGACAAATTCGTAACCCCAGCCCTGGAACAGATCCAACACCTGACGACGCGCGACTTCAATGCGCGCCGCCTCCGGTGGCAGTACTTCTTCGATGCCATCTGGCAGCAGCCAGCGGTCTACCGTTGCCATTACGCCATTCCCCTTTGATCCGGGCGGCCAGCACGAGGGCGAGCCTTGAGTGAAGCAGAAAATGACCAGTCCGTTCAAAACGCACGCGCATGAACGACGCAGCGAAAGGCCTGTCAGCGGCTTCGCCCATCACTTTCCTCGAAAAACGGTCGGGCCATTCAACCCGATGCCTGCAACAAAAAACAGCAATCAAACGTGCAGACGCAAAAAAGCCGGGAATTTCCCGGCTGCCGCATCATACACACGTTTTCCGAAAGGATCACCCCGCCCGAGGTTTTAGCCGCCGGGCGGAATGATTCAGGTCAACGTCGTATCAAGGCTTGGACTTTTCCAGGTAACGGAAGAAGTCGCTGCTTGGGTCGAGGACCAGTACGTCGGATTTGTTCGCGAAGCTTTCACGGTAGGCGCGCAGGCTACGGTAGAAACCGTAGAACTCCTGATCCTGACCGTAGGCCTTGGAGTAGATCGCAGCGGCCTGGGCATCACCGTCACCGCGAACCTCTTCGGATTCACGATAGGCTTCAGCCAGCAGCACGCGGCGTTGACGATCGGCGTCGGCACGGATGCCTTCTGCCAGCTCGTTACCCTTGGCGCGGTGCTCGCGAGCTTCACGCTCACGCTCGGTGCTCATACGTTCGAACACGCTGCGGTTTACTTCTTTCGGCAGATCGATGGTTTTGACCCGGACATCGATAACTTCGATACCCAGCTCTTTTTCCGCCATCGAGTTCAGCGATGCGGTGATGTCAGCCATCAGTGCATCACGCTCACCCGACACCACTTCGTGCAGGGTGCGCTTACCGAACTGGTCACGCAGACCGGATTCCAGTCGGCGGGACAGACGCTCGTCGGCGATTTGCTTGAGGCCGGAAGTTGCGGTGTAGAAGCGCTCGGCATCTTTCACGCGCCACTTGGCGTAGGCATCAACCATCACGGCTTTCTTTTCCAGGGTCAGGAAGCGCTGTGTCGGTGCATCCAGCGTCATCAGACGTGCGTCGAATTTACGCACCTGGTTAACGTAAGGCACTTTCACATGCAGGCCCGGCTGAACATCAGCCTGAACCACGCGACCGAATTGCAGCAGCACCGCACGCTCGGTCTGAGCGACGATGTAGAAGCAGTTCCAGCCCACCAGTAGCACAACGACGCCAACGATCAGGGCGATCAGCGATTTATTGCTCATCAGCGGGTCTCCCTTGTGCGCGTCTGCGGCAGGTCAGTGACGTGCGGCGCGGCATCCGTGTTGTTGCTGGCAGCGGCCGAACCGGTGACCGGCGCATTGCTGCCCGAGCTGTTCTGAATCATTTTGTCCAACGGCAGGTACAACAGGTTGCTCTGGCCGTTCTTGTTACCGGTCACGAGTACCTTGCTGGTGTTGCTGAAGACTTCCTGCATGGTGTCCAGGTACAGACGCTCGCGGGTGACTTCAGGTGCCTTGCGATACTCGGCGACCAGTTTGGTGAAGCGATCCGCCTCACCCTTGGCACGCGAGACCGTTTCGTCACGATAACCGTTGGCATCTTCGATGATGCGCTGGGCCTGACCACGGGCTTCCGGCACGACGCCGTTGGCGTAGGTTTCAGCCTGGTTGCGCGAACGCTGCTCGTCTTCACGGGCGCGGATCACGTCATCGAAGGCTTCCTGCACTTCACGCGGGGCTGCCGCGTTCTGTACGTTGACCTGAGTCACAGTGATACCGGTGCGGTAAGTATCGAGGAAGCGTTGCAGACGCTCCTTGATTTCGCTGGCCATCAATTCACGACCTTCGGTCAGCACCTGATCCATGGCGGTCGAACCCACCACGTGGCGCAGGGCACTGTCGGTCGCATGTTGCAGGCTGATTTCCGGCTGATCGACGTTCAGCACGAAGTCCTGCAGGTTGCTGATCTTGTACTGCACGGTCAGCGGCACTTCGACGATGTTCTCGTCTTCGGTGAGCATCTGGCCCTGCTTGGTGTACGCACGCTCACGCGTTACGTTTTCCATGTACTTCTTGTCGATCGGCGGCAGGTAGATGTTCAGGCCCGGGCCAACAGTCTCGTAGTACTTGCCGAAGCGCAGCACCACGGCCTGCTCCTGCTCGTCGACCACATAGACCGCGCTGTACAGCCAGATAGCCGCCAGCACGACGAGGACGATGCCGATCAGACCGCCGAAGCCGCCACGGCTTTTGCCGGAACCCCCGCCGTCATCACCGCGTTTTTTACCACCACCGAACAACCCGTTCAGGCTTTCCTGCAGCTTTCGGAAGGCCTCGTCGAGATCCGGTGGCCCCTTGCGGTCGCCGTTATTGCGGCGTTTGCCACCCCAAGGATCCTGATTATTCGAGTTGCCACCCGGCTCATTCCAAGCCATAGCGCTCTCCATCTGATAAAGCAAAGACGCACCCACGGCGCGCCGACCAATGCTACAGAATGCCTGCCGTCACGGCACAACCGCTTCTTCAGGCTTTTATTGCAAAGTGTGTTGCTCGATGAATTCCATCGGCTGCAATCCTTCGCGGCTTACCAGTCGATTCAGCTCGACCCGGGGCAAACGAACGGCCAGCAAACTGATGCCTTCTTCGTCGTGTTCTTCTTTCTGTACCGCACCGAGCTCGAAAAACTGCGCACGCAGTCGGGCGAATCGTTGCGGCAAGCGCAGGGTACCGACAAACAAATCACTGCCGAGCAATTCGGCGATGGCTTGTTCAAGCAATTCCAGACCACTGCCATCACGCGCCGAAAGCCAGACCCGCTGGGGCTTGCCGTTTTCGTCGCGCTGGATTTGTGGCTCAACGCCTTCAAGCAAATCGAGTTTGTTATAGACCTCGAGGATCGGCAAGTCCTGGGCACCAATCTCGCCCAGCACCACCATCACCTGCTCGATCTGCAACATGCGATCCGGTTCTGCTGCATCGATCACGTGCAACAGCAGATCGGAGTTGCTCGACTCTTCGAGGGTAGACCGAAATGCTTCAACCAGCTTGTGCGGCAAGTGACGAATGAAGCCCACCGTGTCCGCCAGAACAATCGGCCCCAGGTCGTCAATGTCGAGACGGCGCAGGGTCGGATCCAGGGTGGCGAACAATTGGTCGGCCGCGTAGACGTCGGATTTCGTCACGTTGTTGAAGAGTGTGGATTTGCCGGCGTTGGTGTATCCCACCAGAGAAACGGTCGGGATATCCGCACGGGAACGGCCGCGACGCGACTGCTCGCGCTGGCTGCGCACCTTCTCGAGCCGGCCCTTGATCTGGCGCAGGCGAACCCGCAGCAAACGGCGGTCGGTTTCGAGTTGGGTTTCACCCGGGCCACGCATGCCGATACCGCCACCTTGACGCTCAAGGTGAGTCCAGCCACGAACCAGGCGGGTGCTCATGTGGTCAAGCTGGGCCAGTTCGACCTGGAGCTTGCCTTCATGGGTACGGGCGCGTTGGGCGAAAATATCGAGAATCAGGCCGGTACGGTCGATCACGCGACACTCGAAAACACGTTCGAGGTTACGTTCCTGACTGGGCGTGAGGATGTGATTGAAGATCACCAGATCGGCTTCTTCAGCTTTGACCAGGTCGCGCAATTCCTCGACCTTGCCGCTGCCAATCAGGTATTTGGCGGTTGGCCGATGACGCGGCACGTTAAAAAACGCAACGGTCTCGGCGCCGGCCGAATTAGCCAATTCCTGAAACTCCTGCGGATCTTCGCGCGCCTCAGGGTCCTGTCCATCCAAGTGAACGAGGATTACTCGCTCACCACCACCGTGGCGCTCAAAGAACAAAGGAGACTCCTATCAGGCGTTACCTGGCTCAGCGTCACCTGCTTCGGATTCGGTTGCGCTAGGCAGACGAATTGGACGAACCGGCACTACTGTCGAGATAGCGTGTTTGTAAACCATCTGGCTCACGGTGTTTTTCAGCAGGATCACGAACTGGTCGAACGACTCGATCGTGCCTTGCAGTTTGATACCGTTGACCAGGTAGATGGAAACCCCAACTTTCTCTTTACGTAAAGTATTCAAGTAAGGGTCTTGTAGCGAATGCCCTTTTGACATGTGCCGCACTCCTTTAAGGATTCAATAATAAAAAATAGGTAATTCAGATGGCTTTAGCCGCCACACCCCCAAGGATAGACGGCAATTGCAAGGACTCAGCTCAATATGGAGATGGTCCCAAGGTATTTCAAGGCGCGTGGCAGATTGTCGCAATCAAGACTGTCCAGCCAGTGTAGATCTTCCCAGCTGCGCAGCCAGGTGAACTGGCGCTTGGCTAATTGGCGCGTGGCGATGATGCCGCGCTCCTGCATGTCGGCCAACGTCAGCTTGCCATCCAGGTAATCCCAGACTTGGCGGTAGCCTACCGCACGTATAGACGGCAACCCTGAATGCAGGTCACTTCTTTTACGCAGGGCTACGACCTCGTCGATGAATCCCTGTTCCAACATAATTGTGAATCTTTGTTTAATGCGCTCGTGCAGTACCTGGCGGTTTGCCGGGGCAATGGCCAAGTTCGCGACAGTATAGGGCAATTGTTGCAGTCCCGAAGCGGCTGCTTCAGTACTTTGCGCAGATTGTTGTGCGCGCAGGGCAGTCATGCTCTGACCGCTGACTCGATAGACTTCCAGTGCCCGACTCAAGCGCTGCGGATCGTTCGGATGAATCCGCGCTGCCGACACCGGGTCGATGACCGTCAATTGGTCGTGCAGGGCTTGCCAGCCAAGGCGTGCAGCCTCTTCCTCGATCTGCGCGCGCACCTCGGGATCAGCCGCCGGCATCTCGGCCAACCCTTCCACCAGCGCCTTGTAATAGAGCATGGTGCCGCCGACCAGCAGCGGAATTTTTCCGCGCGCGGTGATTTCCGCCATCGCTTGCAACGCATCGCGACGGAAATCCGCAGCCGAATACGCTTCCGCCGGATCGAGAATGTCGATCAAGCGGTGCGGATGTTCGGCCAGCAGTTCTTTGGAAGGTTTGGCAGTGCCGATGTCCATACCGCGATAGACCAGCGCCGAATCGACACTGATCAACTCGCACGGCAGCACCTTGGTCAGCTCGATGGCCAGATCAGTCTTGCCCGCAGCGGTCGGGCCCATCAGAAAAATCGCTGGAGGGAGCTGGCTCATCAACGACCGCGCAGGAACAGTTTGTCCAGATCGTCCAGGCCCAGTTGAGTCCAGGTCGGTCGGCCATGGTTGCATTGACCACTGCGCTCGGTGTTTTCCATATCACGCAGCAGGCCGTTCATTTCCGGCAGGGCCAGGCGCCGGTTGGCGCGGATCGCGCCGTGGCAGGCCATGGTGCCGAGCAGTTCGTTCAGGTGCGCCTGAATCCGGTCGCTGGTGCCGTACTCCATCAAGTCGGAGAGTACATCGCCGACCAAGCGGTTGGCTTCGGCTTGCTTCAACAAGGCTGGAATTTGGCGGATCGCCAGAGTTTCCGGGCCCAGTCGCTGCAGTTCAAAGCCCAGACGTTGAAACCATGCGGCGTGCTCTTCAGCACAATCGGCTTCGCGCTGACTGACGGCCAGCGACTCCGGCACCAGCAATGGCTGGCCGCTCAAGCCTTCGCTGGCCATGGCGATCTTCAGGCGCTCGTACATGATCCGCTCGTGCGCTGCGTGCATGTCCACCAGCACCAGCCCTTGAGCGTTCTCGGACAAAATGTAGATGCCTTTGAGCTGCGCCAGCGCGTAACCCAGCGGCGGAATGTCTTCCTGACCGGCCGGCAGCGCATTGGCGTTGGCTTCAGGCAACGGCGCAAAAAACTCGCGATACGCAGCCTGCGCCTCGGCGGCCGGCGGCATGCCCGACTGCGGGCGCGGTGTGTATTGATACTGATAAGCGCCGCCAGCGCTGGCACCGGACGAGGTGTTAAACGCGGGTTGCGCCTGCGGTTGTTCCAGCAGCGCATTGGCCGCCAGACGCATTTCACCTTGCGGGCCGAACTCGCCGGCATCGAGGCCGGATGGGCGAACGACGGCAGTGGTGACGGAGCCCGCCAGTTGATCTTCCGGCCGCACATCGCCCAACGCGCGGTGCAACGTGCCGTAAAGGAAGTCATGCACCATGCGCCCGTCACGGAAGCGCACTTCGTGTTTGGTCGGATGGACGTTGACGTCGACTGCCGCCGGATCAACTTCGAAAAACAGCGCAAACGTCGGGTGACGGCCGTTGAACAGCACGTCGCGATAGGCCTGACGCACCGCGTGGGCGACCAGTTTGTCGCGCACGGCCCGGCCATTCACAAAGAAATACTGCAAATCCGCCTGGCTGCGGTTGAAGGTCGGCAAACCGACCCAGCCCCACAAGTGCAGGCCGTTGCGCTCGATCTCGATCGGCAGCGCCTGCTCAAGAAAACCCGAACCGCAAATCGCTGCCACTCGCCGTGCGCGGGCCGCATCATCGTGGGCCTCGTGCAGGCTGAGGATGGTTTTGCCGTTGTGGCGCAGATGAAAAGCCACGTCGAAACGCGCCAGCGCCAGACGCTTGATCACTTCTTGCAGGTGATCGAATTCGGTTTTTTCGGTCTTGAGAAATTTGCGCCGCGCCGGGGTGTTGAAGAACAGATCACGAACTTCCACCGAGGTGCCGATCGGGTGGGCCGCCGGTTGAACTCGCGGCGCCATGTCGCGACCTTCGGTTTCAACTTGCCAGGCTTGTTCGGCATCGCGGGTACGCGAGGTCAGGGTCAGGCGCGCCACGGAGCTGATCGACGCCAGTGCCTCACCCCGGAAACCGAGGCTCATCACTTGTTCGAGGTCTTCGAGGTTGCGGATCTTGCTGGTGGCGTGACGGGCCAGCGCCAACGGCAGGTCATCGGCGGAAATACCGCTGCCGTCATCACGGACGCGCAGCAGCTTGACGCCGCCCTGCTCGACATCGATATCGATGCGTTTGGCGCCGGAGTCGAGGCTGTTTTCCAGCAACTCCTTGATCACCGAGGCCGGACGTTCAACCACCTCACCGGCGGCAATCTGGTTCGCCAGCCGTGGGCTGAGCAGTTCGATGCGCGCGGCAGCGTTCAGCACTTCGTTCATTCTTTGGACGCCAGTTCGGTGCCAGGAATGGTCAGGTGCTGGCCGACTTTCAGCTCATCACTTTTCAGATTGTTCGCGCTGCGCAATGTGGCCGGCGACACCTGATAACGCACGCCGATCATTGCCAGGGTTTCACCCGGGCCGACGCGGTGATCGCGCGGGCCTTGGGCGATTTTTCCGGAATCACGCAGCCAGGCGATGTAAGTGCCCGGTGGCGGATTCTGCTGGAAGAACTGGCGCACGCCGCTGCTGATCGAACGCGCCAGCGCCTGCTGGTGGCTTGAGGCCGAGAGCTTGTTCGCTTCGTTGGCGTTGGAGATAAACCCGGTTTCGACCAGGATCGACGGGATGTCCGGCGACTTCAACACCATAAACCCGGCTTGTTCCACGCGCTGTTTGTGCAACGGCGTGACGCGGCCGATGTTGGTCAGGACTTTCTGGCCGACGTTGAGGCTGGAGGTCAGCGAGGCGGTCATCGACAGGTCTAGCAATACGCCCGCGAGCATGCGGTCTTTATCGTCGAGGCTGACGTTGCCGGCACCACCGATCAAGTCGGAACGGTTTTCGCTGTCGGCCAGCCAACGCGCAGTCTCCGAGGTTGCGCCGCGATCAGACAGGGCAAACACCGAGGCACCGAAGGCTGCCGCAGACGGCGCGGCGTCGGCGTGGATCGACACGAACAGATCGGCGCCTTTTTTGCGGGCGATTTCAGTACGGCCACGCAACGGGATGAAGTAGTCGCCCGTACGGGTAAGTTCGGCGCGGAAGCCTTTCATGCCGTTGACCTGACGTTGCAGTTCGCGGGCGATCTGCAGCACCACGTCTTTCTCACGCTGCCCGCGCGAACCGGACGCGCCCGGGTCTTCGCCACCGTGGCCGGCGTCGATCACCACAATAATGTCGCGCTTGCCGGCCGGGGCTGGCGGCAACTTGATCGCCGGTTCTGTCGGTGTGACCGGCACTGCCGGTATGGTCGCGACCGAAGGGGTCGGCGCAGGTGTTGGAGCGGGTTCGGCGTCGGCTGCGTTGTCGAACAGGTCGACCACCAGACGGTTGCCATACTGCCCGTTCGGCGCCAGCGAGAAGCTTTTCGGTGTGACGGCTTTTTTCAGGTCGATGACCACGCGCAGGTCGGTCGGCGTGCGTTGTGCCGAGCGCATGGCGGTGATCGGGGTGTTCGCAGTCTGCAATTTCAGCGGCGCACCCAAGGTGGCGCCATTGATGTCGATCACCAGCCGATCCGGAGCGGTCAGGGTGAAGACGCTGTGCTGCACCGGGCCGCTCAGGTCGAAGACCAGTCGCGTGTTATCCGGCGCTCGCCACAAGCGCACGCTGTTGACCTTTGAATCGGCCACAGCGTTGACGGTTACTGCCATCAACAACAGTCCAACGGCAGCCACCAACGCGCGAAAGCGCATACCTAACCCCATCATTTAATTGGATTCCAATGCCAAAGCGGCACACCAGACCTCGCCACGCGAGCCCTGGGATAAAATTTTCAGCGAACGCCCGCTGTCTTGCGGGCTAATGGTAATGGTCAGGTCAGGCTTTGGCAAAAAGCCTGCACCTTTATCGGGCCACTCGATCAGGCACAGCGCATCGTCTTCGAAGTAATCGCGGATGCCGAGAAACTCCAGCTCTTCCGGATCGACCAGTCGATACAGGTCGAAGTGGAAGGCGCGGACGTCACCGATCTCGTAGGGCTCGACCAACGTGAAGGTCGGACTTTTTACCGAGCCCACGTGGCCCAGGCCACGAATGATGCCCCGCGACAGCGTGGTTTTGCCCATCCCGAGGTTGCCTTCCAGAAAAATCAGGCCGTGGCCCTGGGTCACGCGGGCGATCCGTGCGCCAAAGTCGCTCATGGCCTGTTCATCGGCCAGGTACAGGGTTACTTCAGACACGGTGCTTGCTCCTCCAACAACTGACGAATGGCTGGAATCAGATCACTGGCCGCCAGCCCACGGCCTAATTTGCCTTGTTGCGCCCCGGCGTTGGCGTGCAGCCACACGGCCAGACGCGCGGCGTCGAAACTTTGCATACCCTGCGCCAGCAACGCGCCGGTCAAACCGGCCAGCACATCGCCCAACCCGGCCGTCGCCATCGCCGGGTGGCCCTGATGACACAGCGCCAGACGCCCATCAGGATGTGCGATCAGAGTACCCGCACCTTTAAGAGTTACAGTCGCTGCGTATTTTTTGCTCAATGCCCGCGCGGCGGCCGGTCGATCAGCCTGCACTTCGGCGGTACTGATGCCGAGCAGCCGCGCCGCTTCGCCGGGATGCGGGGTGATCACGCAATCCTTGGGCAGCTTCGCAACACCGCTCGCCAGCAGGTTCAACGCATCGGCGTCCCAGACTTGCGGCAACGGCGCATTGGCAGCCGCTGACAGCAACGCCCGGCCCCAACTGGCCTGGCCGAGTCCGGGGCCGATCACCAGTGTCGAGACTTTTTCCAGCAAGCCCATCAATTGATTGGCCGACGATGTGCCGAGCGTCATCACCTCCGGCACACGAGTCAGCGCAGCCGGGACATGCTCCGGTCGCGTCGCCAGCGAAACCATTCCGGCGCCGCTGCGCAAAGCGCTTTCGGTGCTGAGCAGGATCGCCCCGCCAAACCCGTGATCGCCACCGATCAGCAACACATGGCCGAAACGGCCCTTGTGCGAAGTCGGCCTACGCGCCGCCAGTTTCGGAAGATTAGCCGGGTTGAGCCGTTGGGCGATGCCCGGAATGTCACGATAGATGTCGGCACTGGCTTGCAGATCATTAAACAGCAACGAGCCGATGTGATCCGCCGCATCGCCGGTGAACAAACCGAGTTTCAGCCCGATAAAGGTCACCGTCAGATCGGCCTGCACGGCGCCGCCGAGCACATGCCCGGTGTCTGCACATAAACCAGAAGGGATATCGACGGCAGTTACCGGCAAGCCGCTGGCGTTAATGGCTTTGATCGCCGAGAGGTAAGGCTCGCGCACGTCACCGCTCAAACCGGTGCCGATCAAGGCATCAAGAATGACGCCGCGCAGTTCGCTGTGAGCCTGCCAGCCTTGCACCGCAACACCTTCAGCCAGCGCCTCGGAGTGGGCCAGAGCGGCATCGCCCTGCAATCGCTGCGGATCGCCGACTGCCAACACCCGCACCTGCCACCCGGCTCGCTGCGCCATGGCCGCAACCAGATAGCCGTCGCCAGCATTGTTGCCATGCCCGGCCAGCACCGTCAGTTCGGTCGCCGACGGCCATTGCCGAACCAGCGCGCGCCACGTTGCATGCGCCGCGCGCTGCATCAATTCGAAGCCCGGCGTGCCGGCGGCAATCAGCCGCGCATCGAGTTCGCGCACCTGTGCGGCGCCATACAGCGCGTCGGGTAATTCATCTTTCGTGTGCGGCATGCGTCTTCGGGCTCCGATGTCTGGCAGAATTATACGCACCTCAGCTCCGGTTTCTCTCGCCTCATGTCCGCCATCACCACAGACCTGCCCGCCCTCGCCCAATCGATCAAGGATTGGGGCCGCGAGCTGGGCTTTCAGCAAGTCGGCATCAGCGGTCTGGATCTCGCCGAGCATGAACAGCATCTGCAGCGCTGGCTCGCGGCCGGCTACCACGGCGAAATGGACTACATGGGCGCCCACGGCAGCAAACGCTCGCACCCGGAAGAACTGGTGCCGGGCACATTGCGCGTGGTTTCGCTGCGCATGGACTACCTGCCGGGCGACACCGAAATGGCCAAACGCCTGGCCCAACCGGAAAAAGCTTACGTGTCGCGTTATGCCTTGGGCCGCGATTACCACAAATTGATCCGTAAACGTGTTCAACAATTGGCCGACAAGATTCAATCCGAGATCGGCCCGTTCGGTTTTCGTGCCTTTGTCGACAGCGCGCCGGTGCTGGAAAAAGCCATCGCCGAGCAGGCCGGACTGGGCTGGATCGGTAAAAACACCTTGGTGCTGAACCGTAAGGCTGGCAGCTATTTCTTCTTGAGCGAGTTGTTCGTCGACTTGCCGTTGCCGGTCGATGATCCGCACAGCACCGAACATTGCGGCCGCTGCACTGCGTGCCTCGACATTTGCCCGACCAATGCCTTCGTCGGCCCCTATGTGCTGGACGCGCGACGCTGCATTTCGTACCTGACCATCGAACTGAAAAACGCGATCCCCGAAGACCTGCGCCCACTGATCGGCAACCGCGTGTTCGGCTGCGACGACTGCCAGATCGTCTGCCCGTGGAACCGTTTCGCCAAACCCTCTGGGGAGAGCGACTTCAAACCACGGCACAATCTGGACAATGCGGAACTGGCTGAATTGTTTATGTGGGACGAGGATAAATTCCTCAGCAGCACCGAAGGCTCACCGCTGCGCCGCGCCGGGTATGAGCGGTGGTTGCGCAATCTGGCGGTAGGGCTTGGTAACGCGCCGTCGAGCATTCCGGTGCTGGAAGCATTGAAGGCGCGGCGGGATTATCCGTCAGAGCTGGTACAAGAACACGTCGAATGGGCTCTGAAACAACACGGAATCGCATAATCCCCTGTAGGAGCTGCCGCAGGCTGCGATCTTTTGATCTTGAAACAACGTCAAAAGATCGCAGCCTGCGGC
>NZ_CACSJY010000056.1:0-37190 GCF_902706155.1 Pseudomonas sp. 18058 | reverse complement strand
GCCGCAGGCTGCGATCTTTTGATCTTGAAAAACAACATCAAAAGATCGCAGCCTGCGGCAGCTCCTACAGGGAAAACGATTGTTCCGTCAAATTGTGGAAAACAAATCCAGCAAGCTACCAAAGCGCGACATAAAGACGCTGCAAATGGCTGTTTTTCCACAGTTTTGACTTGTCCCCGTTTGCTGTGGAGCTGGCTGTGAATAACGTGGGTGTATCTGGCTGCAGGCCTTGTAATCCGTGCCTTGCAAAGGTGTGGTTGTTTTTTGATCAGACGCTTTTGCCTGAGCGAGAGGCGCCAATGTCAACCTTTTTATAAGGCTGCTAACACAGTCGATATGAAGTGCGCCTGCCTGTGGATAAGTCTGTGATTAAACTCTGGAAAGACCTCGCTAAGCACCGTAATTGCTGGCCTCGCGCAATCACTGTGTCGACCGCTTGGTCGTGCAAAATGCCATGTCCCGCACATCTGCCGCTTCAGGGTCAAGCAAAAAACTTTCTATTTCCCCCGCAAAGCCTTGTACGGCGCGGCTTTGCGCGTTTCCACTTGCCCCCGGAAACTGTGGAAGGGACTGTGGATAACATGCGCGCACATGGCTACAGGCCACGCCCTGTATGGCGTTCCTACGGTTGATCATTTTTTGAGCTGAATCCGTCCGTGTAGGAGCTGCCGAAGGCTGCGATCTCTGATTCTGGTTTTTAAGATCAAAAGATCGCAGCCTCGTTGCACTCGTCAGCTCCTACACATGGGTGGGTGTTGCCCGTGAGTGCAGGGCCGGGCATGCTGCTGGCTGATTTTCTATTCCAAGGGCTGCCTCGGCGGCCGAAGCAAGGAGAACACGATGTCCAACACCCTGTTTATCACCGGCGCGACGTCCGGTTTTGGTGAAGCCTGCGCCCGCCGTTTTGCCGAGGCTGGCTGGAAACTGGTGCTGACCGGTCGTCGTGAAGAACGCCTTAATGCACTGTGCGCAGAATTGTCGAAGCAGACCGAAGTACACGGACTGGTGCTCGACGTGCGTGATCGCAAGGCGATGGAGGAGGCGATCGCCAATCTGCCGCCGTCGTTCGCCAAGCTGCGTGGCCTGATCAACAACGCCGGTCTGGCGCTGGGCGTTGATCCTGCGCCGAAGTGCGATCTGGACGATTGGGACACCATGGTCGACACCAACGTCAAAGGCCTGATGTACGCCACGCGTTTGCTGCTGCCGCGTTTGATCGCCCATGGCCGTGGCGCCGGTATCGTTAACCTCGGTTCTATCGCTGGTAACTACCCGTACCCGGGCAGCCATATCTACGGCGCGACCAAGGCGTTCGTTAAGCAGTTTTCGTTGAACCTGCGTTGCGACTTGCAGGGCACCGGCGTGCGCGTCAGCAACATCGAGCCGGGGCTGTGCGAGAGCGAGTTCTCGCTGGTGCGTTTTGCCGGCGATCAGGAGCGTTACAACGCGACCTACGCCGGTGCCGAGCCGATCCAGCCGCAGGACATCGCCGAGACGATTTTCTGGGTGATGAATACGCCGGCGCACATCAACATCAACAGCCTGGAGTTGATGCCGGTGAGCCAGACCTGGGCTGGCTTTGCGATTGAGCGTAACAAGGCCTAAGACCGCGTTATCGTTCTTCGCGAGCAAGCCCACTCCCACATTTTGAAATGTATTTCCCTGTGGGAGCGGGCTTGCTCGCGAAGAGGCCAGAACAGGCAGTACAAGGCTTTGAGGTAAACTCCCCTCGCAACAACCCAACCGCACCCCGCGGTTTTCAAGGTTTTTCGAGGAGTCAAAGTGAGTAACCGAGGTGAGCAGTCGCTGCTCAAACAATCGACCATTCTGATGTTCGCCGTGGCGATCGCCGGGATCGTCACTGGTTTTGTTTCTGGTTCGCAATCCATCCTTTTTGATGGTTTTTTCTCGCTGATCGCAACGTTCATCAAAGTCCTGATGCTGATCACCGCCAAGTTGATCGCCAAGGAAAGCAATCACCGCTTCCAGTTCGGTTTCTGGCATCTGGAGCCGATGGTGCTGCTGATCGAAGGCAGTTTCCTGCTGCTGATCGCGATCTATGCGTTTCTCAACGGTGTGTTTGGCATCATCAACGGTGGTCGTGAGATCGAGTTGGGCTTGGTGATCATCTACGCCGCCGTGTTTACCGTGGTCGAGTTCGCCTATTTCTTCTACGTCCGACAGCGTAACCGCAAGCTCAAATCGACCCTGATCCAGTTCGACAACATCAGCTGGCTGGTGGACGCGATGCTGTCTGTGGGCCTGTTGATCAGTTTCCTCGCGGCGCTGCTGCTCAAATCCCAGGGTTATGGGCAGTGGGCGGTGTATGTCGACCCGCTGATCCTGATCGTGCTGGCGCTGACCATGTTGCCGCCGGCGTTCAAGATTCTTGGGCCGGCGTTACGCGATGTATTGGGGATAGCGCCGGACACGCTGGATGATCAGGTGCGTCAGGTGATGGAAGAGGCGAAGGCTGAGCATGGTTTCGACGATTACGTGTCGTACGTGCAGAAGCACGGACGGGCGCGGTTTATCGAGATTCATGTGGTGTTGCCGGCGGACTATGCACTGAGCCATGTCGGGCAGCTGGACGCGTTGCGCGAGGAAATTTCGGCGAAGCTGGGCAAGCCGGACACGGCGCGGTGGCTGACTATCAGCTTTACCGGCGACAAGAAGTGGATTGCCTAGAAACCGTGTAACGGCCATTCGCGAGCAAGCCCGCTCCCACATTTGCAATGCATTTTTCCTGTGGGAGCGGGCTTGCTCGCGAAAGCGGTGTAACGGTCAGCGCAAATATTCAGCCAGGCCGTGATAGCAAGTCGCAAGGTGATACGGCGTAGTCGAAGGCATGTCTTTGCGACTCACCTCACCCAACTCATCCCGGCATTCATGCCAGCCATCTGCATGCAGAAACCGCTGCTGCAATGCCTGCAACTGACGCATCACCACCGCCTCGCTGCCCTGACGCAACGTCAGCGCGCGCAAATATTCCGCCTGCGCCCAGATTCGTTGAGTCGAATCCTTCGGCTGCCCATCCTGCCGCAGATCGAGCATCGCCCGCACCGCGCCTGATGGCTGTTCCACGCCATGCTGCTCAGTAAACGCAAACGCCCGATCCAGCGCCGCGTGCAGTTTCGAGCCGCGCAACAACGGCGACGACTCGAGCAGGAAATACCATTCGAACTGATGCCCCGGCTCGTACCAGTTATCCACAGCCCCCAGCGGTTTCTCCATTAACACGCCATGTTGCGGATCGACGAAGCGCTTGTGCATGGCTGTGCATAACTCCAGCAACGCGGTTTGGGTCTGGGCATCTTCGCGAACGGCGAGCGTGCCGAGGAACGCTTCGGCCAGGTGCATTAACGGGTTCTGCAGCGGCCCGGTTTCGAGGGTGATCCAGTCGCGATTCAGGCACGCCTCGTACAAGCCATCACCGGTGGCAAAGCGCCGACCAATGATTTCCAGCGCCGCATTCAACGTCGACTCGACCAGCGGATCGCCGGACTTGCCCCAGTAATGCGCGCAGGCAAAAAGGATGAAGGCGTGGGTGTAGAGATCCTTGCGCTGATCCAGCGGCTTGCCCTGCGCATCGATGCTGTAGAACCAGCCGCCGTGGTCGGCATCGTGAAAGTGCCGTTGCAAGGAGCGGAACAGCGCCGCCGCGCGAACGTCAGCGTTATCCACAACCCCGATCAGACTGGAAAACAGATACAACTGCCGCGCGCACGCCATCGCGCGATAGCGCTGCGGTGGCAAGGGTTGATGCGCGGCGTCCAGCGCCTCGTACGGCAGCGCCATGTCGGCGTTCCAGCCCGGGCCTTGCCAGAGGGGCACGATCACGTTGACGAAGTGCTGTTGCACAGCGCCGAACAGGGCGGTCAATTCAGGCAGGGAGGTGGAGCGGGAAGCGTGGGGCATGGGCGGACGTCGTCACGGGCTGGGGCGATTGCGCGACATGGTAGCAGAGAGCATCAGTCGGGTGACGAACCTGTAGGAGCTGCCGCAGGCTGCGATCTGTTGATCTGGCTTTATAAAGTCAAAAGATCGCAGCCTGCGGCAGCTCCTACAGAAGATCAGGCGTTTAGCCGGCCAGCAGCCAGGCGCCGGTGATTGCCGAAGCCGCGCCTGCAACGCGCACCAACGGTGCAGCAGCTTGAGGCAGGAAACGCACTACGGCATAACCCGCCGCATGCAGTGCAGCCGTCGCCGCCACAAAACCCGCCGCATACGCCCACGGGTTACTCATATCCGGCAATTCCAAGCCATGCGCCACACCATGGAACAACGCAAACACCGCCGTCGCCAGCACCGCCATCACCAACGGCGGACGCACGGCCAATGCCACCGCCAGACCCAGCGCCAACACCGACGCGGCAATCCCGCTTTCCAGCGCCGGCAGTTCCAGCCCTTCAAACCCGAGCAGGCCGCCCATCAGCATGGTGCCGACAAACGTGCACGGCAGCGCCCAGCGTGCCGCGCCTTGTTGCTGCGCCGCCCACAAACCGACGGCAACCATCGCCAACAAGTGGTCGAGGCCACCAATCGGGTGGCTGATACCGGCGATCAAACCACTGTCGCCGTGGCCCGGGTGGGCGAAGGCCAGCGCCGGGGTCAGCAGCAGTGCCATGGCGCCGAGAATGCGTTTAAGTGTCATGAATAAGCTTCCTTGTTGATAAATAAATCAGGCTGCGGTCAGCAGGCCCTGGCGTTCAATAAAGGCGATGATGGCTTCCAGACCCTGACCGGTTTTCTGGTTGCTGAAGACGAACGGCTTGCCGTTGCGCATGCGTTGGGTGTCGCTGTCCATCATTTCCAACGAGGCGCCCACCAGCGGCGCCAGGTCGATTTTGTTGATCACCAGCAGATCGGATTTGCAGATCCCCGGCCCGCCCTTGCGCGGCAGCTTGTCGCCGGCGGAAACGTCGATCACGTAAATGGTCAGGTCGGACAGTTCCGGGCTGAACGTCGCCGACAGGTTATCGCCGCCCGACTCGACGAGAATCAGATCCAGCCCCGGGAAGCGCCGGTTCAGTTGATCGACCGCTTCAAGGTTGATCGAGGCGTCTTCGCGGATTGCCGTGTGCGGGCAGCCGCCGGTTTCCACGCCGATGATCCGCTCCGGCGCGAGGGCTTCATTGCGCACGAGGAAATCGGCATCTTCGCGGGTGTAGATATCGTTGGTGACCACGGCGAGGTTGTAGCGCTCGCGCAGGGCCAGACACAGGGCCAGGGTCAACGCGGTTTTGCCGGAACCGACCGGGCCGCCGATGCCGACGCGCAGAGGTTGTGTGTTCATGAATGTTTCTCCTAGGAGCGAAAGAGGCGGCTGTACTGGCGCTCGTGGGCCATGCACGCCAGGGACAGGCCGAACGCGGCGCTGCCGATGTGTTCGGGATTGATTCGGGTCGCGTCCTGCTGCGCCTGTTGCAGTAACGGCAGCAATTCGCTGGTCAGGCGCTGGGCGGCTTGCTGGCCCAGCGGCAGGGTTTTCATCAGCACGGCGAGCTGGTTTTCCAGCCAACTCCACAGCCACGCGGCGAGGGCGTCTTGCGGGGCGATGCCCCAAGCGCGTGCAGCCAGCGCCCAGCACAAGGCCAGATGCGGTTCAGTGCATTGATCGAGAAAATCACGGGCCGGCGCGTCGAGCTCCGGCAAACCGTTGAGCAGTTGCTGCAACGAATAGCCCATCTGCCGACTTTCCAGATGCAACTCGCGGGTCTCGCGGCTGGCGCGGTGGCTTTCGCAGAGGATCAGCAACGCGCTCCAGTTTTCATCCGCCGCCGCCTGGCAATGCGCAAGCAGCAGCGGGGCTTCGAAGCGCGACAGGTTCAGCAGCAACTGATCGCTGATCCAGCGGCGGGCGTCGTCCGGGTTTTTCACCCGGCCGTTATCCACCGCCATTTCCAGACCTTGCGAATAGCTGTAGCCGCCAATCGGCAACTGCGGACTGGCCAGGCGCAGCAGCGCCCAGGCCGGATTCACAGGCGTACGCCGAACTGATGGAGTTTCGGCGCGTAGTTGAAGTCTTCGTCGCCGTGTCGTGAATGGTGATGGCCGCCGCCATAAGCACCGTGTTCCGGCTGGAACGGTGCTTCGATGGCTGAAACCTGCGCGCCCAATTGTTCGAGCATGGCTTTGAGTACGTAATCGTCGAGCAGACGCAGCCAGCCGTCACCGACCTGCAGGGCGACATGGCGGTTACCGAGGTGATAAGCGGCGCGGGTCAGTTCGAAGGCGTTGGCGCAGGTGACGTGCAGCAACTGCTCGGGGCGGGCGCAGACGCGAACGATGCGGCCGTCTTCAGCCTGTAGGCATTCGCCGTCATACAGCGGCGGTTGGCCACGCTCCAAAAACAACCCGACGTCTTCACCTTCAGCACTGAAACAGCGCAGACGGCTTTTGCTCCGCGCTTCGAAGGTCAGGTGCAACTCGGCGGCCCAGACGGGTTGAGGGTCGATTCTGCGGTGAATCACCAGCATCGGGAAACTTCCAGCTATGGACAATGGTTGCTCTAGAGCAAGGGGCTTGCCAATCGGACGAGATGTAGGAAATCCCTGTCGGAGCGTAGTGGATGTTTCAAGATGTTGCGGGGATTTGGAAGGTTTTGGTGCATGAAGGTTTTTACATGCACCAATTTGCAGCGGGCAAAAAAAGATCGCAGCCTTCGGCAGCTCCTACATGAAACGCAATCTCTGTAGGAGCTGCCGAAGGCTGCGATCTCTTGATCTTTACTCGGTACTGCCCAGGCCCTGCCAGTGCTTCAGGCCGATAAAGATAAAACGCAGCTGCTGAGTGATCTTCGCCTGTGGCGTCAGATGCTCCGGCAGCGCTTCGGCGGGCGGGTCGATGATGTCGGGGAGGGTGGCGAACACCGATTTGACGATCAGATCAGCCATCACACTCAGGCCATCGGCATCGAGATGCTGGAGCTTGGGCATCATCGTCAGATCCGATGCAAGGTCGGAGCTGATGTTTTCGCGCAACCGACCAATGGCCTGCCGTACCGGCAGCGAACCGCCGTATTGCTCGCGGGCGAGAAACAGAAATTGTGAGCGATTAGCGCTGACCACATCGAGAAAGATCCGCACCGAGGCATCGATAATGCCGCCCATGACGAATTCGTTGTGGCGCACCAGGCGGATGGTTTCGCGGAAGGTCTGGCCGACTTCACTGACCAACACCAAACCCAGTTCGTCCATATCGGCAAAATGCCGATAAAAACCGGTGGGCACGATCCCGGCGGTTTTGGTCACTTCGCGCAGGCTCAGGCTGCCGAATCCTCGGCCGCTTTCCATCAGGTGGCGGGCAGCGTCCATCAGGGCGTTGCGGGTCTGTTGCTTCTGTTCGGCGCGGGGCAGCATCGCAGGGTGTGTTCTTCGGCGGGACAAGCGCCGCACTCTAGCAAATCGGCTTTATCGGCGTCGAACGGCAGGACGGTGCAGCGGGGATTTTTGCGGGATGTTTTACCGGGGCCTGAAAAGTCAAAAGCCCAATCCGTCGATTGGGCTTTTTTTCTGGGCCACCATGGGCTCAGCTCACAGCGCTGTTGCGTTCGATCACACGATCACCACCACCTTCGGCAACAGCCTGGCCTTGTGGGGTTTTGTCGTAGCCGTCTTCAACCAGGCCTTTTTCTTCGAGGCGGTTGCGACCGTTTTCGGCGACAGCCTGACCTTGAGGGGTTTTGTCGTAGCCATCTTCGACCAGACCTTTTTCTTCCAGGCGATCACGGCCGCCTTCTGCTACAGCTTGACCCTGTGGAGTTTTGTCGTAGCCGTCTTCAGCGAGGGTGCCTTTGGTGTGGTCGGAGCCGTCGGCAGCAACGGTCTGGCTGAACACCGAGTAGCTGGTTTTTACTTGTGGAGTGGCTTGTTCGGCGGCAGGCAGAGCGAAAGCCGTGCTGGCCAGCATCGAGAGGGTAAGGCTAAGCAGTAATTGGCGTTTCATGATGGGTTGCTCCTTGGGAGGGCGATAAAGTGGGTACGAGGGCAATGCTACTCTCGATAAGTCGATATAAAAGTTCATAAACGCAATGGTAATAATCAACAGAATTGATTGTTCTGGCGGGAGGCTCTAAATCGGGTCTTTCAGAGCATCGGTTTTGCACCGAGGTGGGTATTTTCGACCCACTCGCGCCTCGCAAAAGTGCGGGTCGCGGTAACGCTGTTCGACTGATCGGTCAGAATTCACCCGGGTTTTTCCGTCTTAATCGGCTTTTCGGTTAAACCTGCGGGCCTTTTGCCAGTCACAGTTTTCATAGGGGCCGCTTTGGCCCGCCGTTTCAGCCTTTCACCGTGTTTTGGGTGAGGGGTCGTGATCAGGAGTTTTGTGCATGACGCGCACTGGAAAAATCTTCAGCTGGATCTTCGCCACCCTCGTGCTGCTACTGGCCGTGCTGGTATTGATCATCGTGTTCTTCGACTGGAACCGGATCAAACCGCCGCTCAACGCCAAAGTCTCGGAAGAACTGCACCGACCGTTTGCCATCAATGGCAACCTCGCGGTGATCTGGCAGCGCGAGCCGGATGAGGGTGGCTGGCGCGCCTGGGTGCCGTGGCCGCATGTGGTTGCCGAGGATTTGAGCCTGGGCAATCCGGACTGGTCGAAGAAACCGCAGATGGTCACCCTCAAACGTGTCGAACTGCGCATCTCGCCACTGGCGCTGCTGGCGCAACGCGTGGTGATTCCGCGTATCGACCTGACCGAGCCCAACGCCGATCTGCAACGACTGGCGGACGGCCGCGCCAACTGGGTGTTCAAGTTTGATCCCAAGGATCCGAATGCTGAACCGTCGAGCTGGGTGGTCGACATCGGCGCCATCGGTTTCGACAAGGGTCACGTCACCCTCGATGACCAGACCCTGAAAACCAATCTCGATGTGCTGATCGATCCGCTGGGCAAGCCGATTCCGTACAGCGACATCGTTGGCGACAAAGCGGCGAAAACCGCGCAGGACAAGGGCGGCGCGCCGCAGGACTACGCGTTTGCGCTCAAGGTCAAAGGCCAATACCACGGCCAGAACCTTACTGGCCAGGGCAAGATCGGCGGATTGCTGGCCTTGCAGGACGCGAGCAAACCGTTTCCGCTGCAAGCCCAGGCGAAGATCGGCGACACCCGCATCGAACTGGCCGGCACCCTGACCGACCCGATGAATCTCGGCGCTCTTGACCTGCGCCTGAAGCTGGCCGGCGACAGCCTCGGCAATCTCTATCCGCTGACCGGCGTCACGCTGCCCGACACACCACCGTATTCCACTGACGGTCATTTGATCGCCAAACTGCATGATGCTGCCGGCGCGAAATTCACCTACGAAAAATTCAACGGCAAGATCGGCAACAGCGACATCCATGGCGACCTGACTTACGCCGCTACCCAGCCGCGACCAAAACTCAGCGGTGCGCTGGTTTCCAATCAACTGCTATTCGCCGACCTTGCGCCGCTGATCGGCGCCGATTCGAATGACAAGCAAAAGGCCCGTGGCGGCGACAGCAAGCAACCGGCGGATAAAGTGCTGCCGGTCGAGGAGTTCAAGACCGACCGCTGGCGCGCGATGGATGCCGACGTTGAATTCACCGGCAAGCGCATCGTCCACAGCGAGAAGCTGCCGTTCAATGACCTCTATACGCATCTGGTGCTCAACGACGGCGAACTGAGCTTGCAGCCGCTGCGCTTCGGCGTCGCTGGCGGCAATCTCGATGCACAAATCCGTCTCAACGGCCGCACCGAACCGATGGAAGGCCAGGCCAAACTCACCGCGCGCCGCTTCAAGCTCAAAGAGTTGTTCCCGACCTTTGAACCGATGAAGACCAGTTTCGGTGAGCTGAATGGCGACGCCGATATCAGCGGTCGCGGCAACTCTGTGGCGAAATTGCTGGGCGGCGCCAACGGCAAGTTGAAGATGTTGATCAACGACGGCGCGATCAGCCGTGAATTGATGGAGCTGGCCGGGCTTAACGTCGGTAACTACGTGGTCGGCAAGATTTTTGGCGACAAGGAAGTGAAGATCAACTGCGCGGCGGCGGATTTCGATATCAAAACCGGTCTGGCGACCACGCAGCTGTTTGTCTTCGATACCGAGAACGCGATCATTTATATCGATGGCACGGCGAACCTGGCCACCGAGCAACTGGATCTGACGGTGACGCCGGAATCGAAGGGTTGGCGTTTGATTTCCCTGCGTTCGCCGCTGTACGTGCGCGGCAAGTTCATCAAGCCGGACGCCGGGGTCAAGCCGGTGCCGTTGCTGTTGCGCGGCGCGGGGATGGTGGCGTTGGGTGTGATTGCGGCGCCGGCCGCGGGGTTGCTGGCGTTGGTGGCGCCGAGTGGTGGCGAGCCGAATCAGTGTGCGCCCCTGCTGGAGCAGATGAAGGAAGGGAAAGCCCCGGTGACCGTTAAACCCACCAAGTAATCGGGTAAAAGCAAAAGATCGCAGCCTTCGGCAGCTCCTACGCCGATCGTTCCCACGCTCTGCGTGGGAATGCCTCTACGGACGCTCCGCGTTCGGCATTAAAAAGGCACGCAGAGCGTGCCGGGCTGCGTTCCCACGCGGAGCGTGGGAACGATCAGTTATCAGGGTTTAGAGGTCGTTCAGGATGTCGGCCATGTCATCGGCGTGCTCTTCTTCCTGCGCGAGGATGTCTTCGAAGATGCGCCGTGTAGTCGGGTCTTTCTCGCCGATGTACTGAATGATTTCGCGGTAGCTGTCGATAGCGATCCGCTCAGCGACCAGATCCTCGTAAACCATCTCTTTGAGGGTGTTCCCGGCCACGTATTGCGCGTGGGACATTTTCGACAGCAGGTCGGGATTGAACTCAGGCTCGCCGCCCAATTGCACGATGCGCTCGGCCAGACGGTCGGCGTGCTGGGCTTCCTGGGTGGCGTGCTCAAGAAATTCTTCGGCGGCCACATGGGCTTTGACGCCGTTGGCCATGAAATAGTGGCGCTTGTAGCGCAACACGCAGACCAGTTCGGTGGCCAGCGATTCGTTGAGCAAGCGCAGCACTTCTTCACGGTCGGCGCTGTAGCCCTCGGTGACGGCGCCGTTCTCGACGTGTTGGCGCGCACGTTCGCGCAGTGTTTGTACATCTGACAGATGCAGGTCGTCGCTCATTTCGATCTCCAGGAGGCTAATCCGATGGGCGCCACGTTCTGCGGCCGTGGTCGCTACCCAAGTTGTGAGTCATGAGCGAAGCAAAAAGTTTTATGCAATTTGCGCTGTCCTCGGCGTCAGCCCCGACAACGCCGCCTCCTCGCGCAACCACGCAAAAAATGCGCGCACCGGCGGATGCCGTTCGCGGCCCGGCACACACAACGCGCTATACCCGGCGCCATCCACCACAACGTCGGCTTTGTAAGGCACCAGCAGACCACTGGCGACACTTTCCGAGACCAGAATATCGCTCGCCAGCACCAAGCCTTGCCCGGCGATCGCCGCTTGCAGCGCGTAATGCTCTTCGTCGTATTCGCGGTTCGCTGGAGACTGTTTGAGCCAGTTTTCGCCAGCCTTTGCGCACCACGCTTGCCAGCCATGGGCGTAGAGCTTCGAGTTATGCCAATGCACGCTGATCAATGTTGGCGTGCGCCGCGCGGCCAGTGCCACTTGCTCCGGTGAGCCGTAGACGCCGAAGGATTCATCGAACAGGCACAAGCCATACAGGTTCGGATAGTCGTCGAGGCTGTAGCGCAGCACCAGATCGACGCTGGCGTCCTGATGCAAATCGATGACCTCGCAGTGGGTATCGAGGCGCACGTTGATGTTCGGATGCTGCGCATAAAAACGCCCGAGACGCGGCACCAGCCATAACGCTGCAAACGCGGCCGTGGTCGACAGCGTCAGGCTGCTGACGCTGCGTTGCGGGCGCAGGGTGTCGACACTTTGCGCCACTTCCAGCAGCGCGCCGTGCAGGCTGCGAAACAGGCGCTCGCCGCCCTCGGTCAGGCGTACCTGGCGCGGCAGGCGTTCGAACAGAGCAAGCCCGAGCCAGTCCTCCAGCGCACGAATCTGATGGGAAATCGCCGTCGGCGTCACCGACAACTCTTCGGCGGCCGCTTTAAAGCTCAACAAACGTGAAGCAGATTCGAAAGCGCGCAGGGCGGTCAGTGGCAGCGAGGCGAACATTGAAAACTCCACGGATGAAATCAATTCATCCCGACTGATTTTTGCTCATTTGTTTAGACGTAATGGCGAGCTTCAAGCTGCAAGCCACAAGCCGTTTGATTCTAGTCCGGAGAATGTACAGATGAGCAAGATTCTTGTGCTGCATGCCAGTCCACGTGGTGATCGTTCCACTTCGCGCCGTTTGGCGGAAAGTTTTCTCAGCGCTTGGCAAGTGCGCCATCCGCAGGCTCAAGTCACTCGCCGTGAAGTCGGGCGGGCATTGATTCCGGCAGTCAACGAAGCGTTCGTCGCCGCAGCGTTTTACCCCGAGCCCGACAACCGGCCTCTGTCGATGCAGGCCGATCTGGCGCTCAGCGATCAACTGGTCGGCGAATTGTTCGATCATGATCTACTGCTGATTTCCACGCCGATGTACAACTTCAACGTGCCCAGCGGGCTCAAGGCCTGGGTCGATCAGATCGTGCGGCTGGGCCTGACGTTCGATCACACGCTGGACAACGGCGTCGCCCAATACACGCCGCTGTTACAGGGCAAGAAAGCCTTGATCGTCACCAGTCGCGGCGGATTCGGCTTCGGTCCCGGCGGCGAACTGGAAGCGCTGAACCACGCCGATCCATGGCTGCGCACGGCGCTGGGTTTCATCGGCATCAACGATGTCAGCGTGGTCGCCGCCGAAGGTGAAGAATCCGCCGAACGCAACTTCGCGGTTTCGGTGGCCGAGGCCGAGCAGCGTTTGCTCGACCTTGCCCGGGAGTTCTAGGTGGCCTGGGTGTTCCTGCTGATCGCTGCCGGTTTTGAAGTCACCTTCGCCATGGGCATGAAGTACGCCGAAGGTTTCACCCGGCTGTGGCCGTCGCTGATCACGGTGATCGCGGCGATCGGCGGGATTTACTTTCTGACTTTGGCGATGCGCGAGTTGCCGGTGAGTATTGCTTATCCGATCTGGACGGCCATCGGCTCGCTGGGCACGGTGTTCCTCGGTTTTGCCTTGCTCGGCGAGAGCCTGACGCTGGTCAAACTGCTGTCGGTGGGGCTGATTGTGGCGGGGGTGGTGGGCCTGAAGTAGGCTGGTCGATGAGTTGTCATCATCAGGGAGGATGCTTGGCGGGCGTTTTGCAGGCCTTGCATCCACTCACCGACCACAAGGATGTTTGCCCATGTCCACGCGTTATCCGCTGGTGCTGGTACCGGGCATGCTCGGGTTTGTACGTTTAGTGCTCTATCCGTATTGGTACGGAATCATCAAAGCCTTGCGCCGTGGTGGTGCGACGGTGTTCGCGGTTCAGGTGTCGCCGCTCAATTCGACCGAAGTGCGGGGCGAGCAACTGCTCGCGCGTATCGATGAGATTCTGCGCGAGACCGGCGCGCAGAAGGTCAACCTGTTCGGCCACAGTCAGGGCTCGTTGACGGCGCGCTATGCCGCGGCGAAACGCCCGGATCTGGTGGCGTCGGTCACGTCGGTGGCGGGGCCCAATCATGGCTCGGAGCTGGCGGATTATCTGGAAAAACATTACCCGGCGGACAGCGCCAAGGGGCGTCTGCTTGAGGCGTTGCTACGGTTGTTCGGGTGGCTGATGGCGGTGCTGGAGACCGGTTATCGCGGGCCGGGATTTCCAGTGGATATCCATGCTTCGCACCATTCGCTGACCACGGCGGGCGTGGCGCTGTTCAACCAGCGTTATCCACAAGGCTTGCCGGAAACCTGGGGCGGGCATGGGCCGGAAGAGGTCAACGGCGTGCGTTATTACTCGTGGTCGGGGACGTTGCAGCCGGGCAAGACCGATCGCGGCGGCAATCTGTTTGACGGGACCAATCGCAGTTGTCGCTTGTTCGCGAAAACCTTTGTGCGCGAGCCGGGGCAGTGCGACGGGATGGTCGGGCGGTACAGCTCGCACCTCGGGACGGTGATTGGCGATGATTATCCGCTGGATCATTTCGACATTGTTAACCAGTCGCTCGGGCTGGTGGGCAAGGGCGCGGATCCGGTGCGGTTGTTTGTTGAGCACGCGGCGCGACTAGAAGCTGCCGGCCTTTAAATCGCTTTTGTGGCGAGGGGATTTATCCCCGATGGGCTGCGCAGCGGCCCCCGTTTTTTTGGGGCCGCTACGCGACCCATCGGGGATAAATCCCCTCGCCACAAAGGTATAGGCATCAGGCAATGCGGGGCTGGCGGCCTAGCACGGTGGTCCAACGCTCAGAAAGTATCACCCCACCCAACGTCAGCAACCCGCCCACCAAGTGATACATCGCCAGCTGCTCCTTCAACACCACTGCCGCAATCAGCGCAGTAATCAGCGGCAGCAAGTTAAAGAACAACGTCGTCCGGCTCGGCCCCAGACGTTGCACCGCCTGCATCCACGCCAGCGGCGCAACCATCGAAGCCAGCAGGCACGCATACAACACCAGCGGAATGTTCTGCAGGGTCAAACCGGTTTTCGGCGAAGCGACGTACAGCGGAAACAACACGACAATCGCCACCAGCACCTGCAAATACAGCAATACCAGCGGCGGTAAGCGCAGCTGCCATTTCTTCAGCAGCGTGCTGTAAATCGCGTAAGCCAGCGTCGCGATCAACATCATCGCATCGCCCATGTTCAGGCCGTGTTGCAGCAACGCGCCAAGGCTGCCCGACGACACCACCACCAGCACGCCAGCAAACGACAGCACCGCGCCGACCAGCGCACCGGCGGTCAGACGTTGACCGAGGCTGATGATTGCCATGGCCAGCGACATCAACGGCATCAGCGACAAAATGATGCCCATGTTGGTCGCGGTGGTCAGGGTTGCGGCGAAGTAAGCGAGGCTCTGATACACCGCCATACCCAGCACACCGAGGACAAAAATCTTGCCCAGGTTCGGACGAATCTGCGGCCAGTGCGCGATCACCGCTTTGAGCATAAATGGCGTGAACAGCAAACCGGCGAGCAGCCAGCGATAGAAACCGATCTCGGCGGGGAAAATCGCCCCGACCGCCAGTTTGTTGATCACGGTATTGCCGGCCCAGATAAAAATCGCCAGCAGCGGAAACGCGTATTGCATGAGTTGAAACCATTACGTTGATGAGTCGCAATTATCCCTTGTCTGGATGCAGGCCTATACTTCGAACCGGACAACCTGCCTCTGAAACCGGACAGCATGAACAGTAAACACATCGATCTACTGGATTTCAGCGAGCTGCCATCGGCGGTGTACTTCCGTTATGCCGATTTCAACGCCCACGAATTCGCCGCGCCGCACCGCCATCCTTGGGGAACGCTGGAATACGCGGCGCACGGCGTGCTGCACATGGACGTCGACGGCAGCCGCTTCATGTCACCGCCGCAATACGCGGTGTGGGTGCCGCCGCAGGTCGAGCACAGTTTTTACAGCCATCAACCGGTCAACTATCGCGCGGTGTGTCTGGATCCCAAGGTCTGCGCCGATCTGCCTCGACGCGCCTGCACGCTGGCGATCAGCGACATTCTCAAAGCGATCCTCAAGGACTTCGCCGCACGCGATGTGAAAATTCCTCAACTCGATGCCGATCAACGACTGGCGCAGGTATTGGTCGATCAACTGCAACAGGCGCCGGTGCACGAGTGTTATCTGCCCTACGCGAGCAGTCCGGGTTTGCTGGCGATCCTAGAAGCGTTGCAGGCCGAGCCGGGCAACAACCAACCGCTGGCGAATTGGGCGGCGCAAGTGCATGTCAGTGAGCGCACGTTGGCGCGTCAGTTTGTACGGGAACTGGGGATGAGTTTTGGCGAGTGGCGCCAGCGTCTGCGTTACCTTGCGGCGATCGAAGCGTTGGAGGGTCAGCGTAGCGTTCAGGAAATAGCCTTTGATCTTGGCTATAGCAGTGGTTCGGCATTTATTGCGATGTTTCAGCGTCAGGCCGGCTGTACACCGGAGTTTTATCGTCGACATAATTTGTTCTAGTTGCAAAGCGAACTTTCTTACAGGCTTCTCCGAAACCGGCTTCATAAGATGACGATGTTCTCGCGTTAGGCTGCCTCGATACTTTATGTGATCGAACAGGGATTGAACGTGAGCAAAAAATTGTCGTCGGCTAATAATCTGGCCAGTTTAAACAGTGGTCAAAGTGTTCATCATGACTTTATCAGTAACGCCATTCCCGACTGGCTGGTTCAGTCAGGGAGCAGAAGAGTTGGCGAACTTAAACAGAGTCCGAAAGTTATACCGTCGTGGTTAGAGGAAGCGTCATCGGTTGAACTGCTTGCACTCAATCTGGCATCGGTCTCCAGATCGAACGCTCAAGCGGCGGTGGATCGGATGTTTGAACGATTGCAGGATGTTTATGCCTTCGCGCAGCCGTTGCTGGTTAAGGCATTGAAAGATCAATACGGCGTGTCCGTCGATGTTCGTGAGACATTTGTCAGGCTGTATTCACCGGCGCACTTGTCCCCTTGGGTCATGAATGTAGCGGGCGGAATGAGTGTGCGTACCGTGTCCCTGCTGGATGCAGCGCTGCACAACTTTTCAGCCAATGAGGTTTTTCAGTCCGGCAGTGGCTTTATCAGCAAGCCGGATGAGCAAGGCCTGTTTGAAGTAAAAGTTTTGAATGCGCTGACGGTCGAACAGTTCAAAGAGTTATGTCGAACTCTGGATATAGGCCAGCGATATAAGGTTTATCTTCAAGACTATTTGCGGCCAACCGATGCCCTCCCTCGCCATTTTTTGCGAAGCCAGGTTATCGAAAGCCAGAAACATACTTTCAAAATGGCTGCCCATCTGGCGTTGATGAAGAAAGATATTTCAGCGGAGGTGTATCTGCACGCGCTGCACCTGTTCGGCGACAAACGAGGGCTGAAGCTTGATGGTTTGCCAGTTCGTTATTTCCACCTGACGATGCTCGATGTGCGCCTGACCGGCATTGTCCTGATGATGCCTGATCCAGAGGCACCCGTTGCCGGCGTGCGGCGGGTCATTGCCTACGTGCCGCACGATCCGCAACATCCATTGAAGGAATACCCTTCATCACAGGCATTTTTCGCTGAGCTGACGCGTCAACTCAGGGGAGATACCGACGCGGCACCGTCCACGCCCAACCGCTATCAGGTGTTTTTCAGCCAGTTCGTCGAACATGAGCAACGTGGGCGTTTTTTTGCCCAACTGCATGCGCAACTGTTTCCGATTCAGTATCACGGGCCTTCGCCACGACCCGACCAACCATCCTGGCGCGAAACACCCGCGCCAAACCCGCACCTGCGATTCGGTGCCATTGCCTTCGGTGATCAGACCGGCGAGCGTTTCAACGCTGACCTGTGGGGTTACCTGTTCCAGCAGCAAGTCAACAAGATGCTTAATGACGGACGTACATTGGCTGTTTCCACGGCGGATGCCGACAGCGCCGAGCGCTGGGCCTGGGTCGAAGATTTTGAGCAGATGTTTTTCGAGATCTTCAATGTTGCGCTGTTGGTCGTGACCCCTTTTGTGCCGTTTCTCGGGGAAATGATGCTGAGCTATATGGTCTATCAATTGCTCGGCGACGTCGTGGAGGGCGTGATAGATCTGGCCGCTGGCGACTACGTGCAAGCAGTAGAACACCTCCTCGGCGCAACCGAATCGATCATCGAGGCTGGTCTCTTTGCGGTCGGCGGCAGTTTTGCCAGGGAGGTCATTCGTCCCAAGCTGTCGGCGTTTCTCGAAAATGCCGCACCGGTCACGCTGGCGGACGGCAGCCAACGTCTGTGGGGGCGGAATCTTGAGCCCTACCTGCAACGTAATCTGCAACTGGCAGCAGAGGCCAGGCCCCAGGCGGACGGGTTACACCTGCATCAGGGCAAGTCGATCCTGCGCCTTGATGCGCGTCACTTCGAGATTCGGAAGGACAGGCAGAGCGGCCAACATCGGATTCAGCACCCCGGCCGTCCGCACGCCTACCAACCGGTGGTCAACAGCAATGGCGCAGGCGCTTTCGTCATCGAAGGCGAAAAACCATTCAATTGGGATGTCGATACGCTGATGCGCAGGCTCGGGTCTTCGGTGGAAGGCCTGTCCGATGATTTTGCGGCGATTCGTACTGTCAGTCAGGTAGAGCCCGGTGCACTGCGGCGCATGTACGCTGACCATGAGAGGGCGATCCCGTTGCTTAGCGATACGGTGACCCGATTCAGAATCGACCGCGACATCAAGACATTCATCGAACAACTGTCCAGTGCCAGCCCCGATCAGTACCTGAATGCCGATCCTGTCTGGCAGTTTCAACTGCTTGATGGCGTGTGGCCGGGCGAGCCGGTTGAGCTGATCGGGGCGCGCGGCGAGAGGCTAGGGTATCTGGGCGCCGTCAATGCGCGGCCCTTGCGCCTGTCGCTGGAACGTCTGATGGACGGCGATTGGCTGAAGACACTGGTGACACAACTGGATGACGCACAAATCCGAGCGTTGTTGGGCGATTCTTCCAGTGCACCGGTCTCCTCGCCCGAGGTGAGTACCCGACGTCTTCGCGTCGAGTTGGCACGGTTGGCCCGTCGGCGCCAATCGCGGTTGTTCGAGCAACGCTATAACCGCGAGGCTGGAAACATTTCTGCGCCGGCTCGGGTCATTCAAGATCAACTGCAGCCGTTGCCCGGCCCGGTGGCGCAGGCATTGGCGTCCCTGGCGACACCTGCGGAACTTGAGGCCCTCGACCAGGCAAAAATTCCCGAACGATTGCTGAATCTGGGGCGTTGGGCGCAGCAGGATGTGCGCATCAGCCGGGCCTATGAAGGATTGTTTCTGGAATCGGTAGAAAGTGCTGAAAGCGACACGCTGGTGTTGCACTCGTTGGCAAACCTGCCGGGCTGGAATCCCGACGTGAGCATTGAAGTGTGTCTTTACCGCTACGGTGGACGGCAGCTGGATCGCATCGGCTCCGCTACGGCATCCATTCAACGCACGATCGTTGTCGACGAACACGGCAGGTTCCAGGCGCATGATGCTTCAGGTCAGGCGTTGCATCCTTCCAGCGATTTCTACACGGCGATACTGCAAGCATTACCGGATGGCGAGCGCAATCGTCTGGGCATCCACATCGGTGAAATGTCGAAGTTGAAATCCGCGTTGCGTGAGCACCTCCTCAAACCTCATCGGCTGCTCAAGGTTCTCAACGACTTACCCGTCCTGCCGGTGCAGACATTCGATCCGTCGTTCATGCGTCTGCGTGGAGGCGGGGTGACCGACGCCGCTGAAGTCCCGGTATTGCAGGGCATCGCCGAAACGTTTTCTGACTTTGTCGCGGCAGCGTTTCATCCCAGCGTTGCCGAATTTGAGCAATACAACTATCTGCGCGGTTTGCAGTTGATGAACGAAACGTTGCCACTCGAATGCTGGAACAGCCTGGTGGAGGCTTTCATAAGCGCCAACGCTCAGGGATATGAAGCCAATCAGAGGGTGGTGCGCAGTATCGAAGTCCTGCCGGATTTGCAAAAACTGATGAGCGCAGACGCTTTTCAGCACTTGATCGGGCGACTGTTTACCGCCGATGGACTGGAACCGCTCACGAAGTCCGAATGCAATCTGGGGAGCATCGCGCGCAATCTACAGCAGACCGGACGGGATCAGGATTATCAAGCGCTCAGGCAGGCAGTGCTGGAAAACCCCGATCATCAGGTTGAACCTTGGGAGGAACTGCGGGAATACCATGAACTTCTCTCTTCTGGCGCTGAACCTGACTCCACGCCGAGCGAGGTGACGGCTCAAGTCATGGCCAATCTGCAGTCGGCGCAGCGTGCCATATTCAGGGCCAAAGAGTTACTGCCGCTCTCTGGCAATCAATTGCCAAGCATCTGGGAAAAGGGCGGTTCGGCGATTGCGAAGATCAAAGGGCTCAGACAGCTGGATCTTCAGTCGGGTGACTTCACTGCCCGCTGGACCAGTGCGGAAACCGCCAGAAAAGCCATCGCAATCAAGGGCGGTAATTGCTCGGAAAACTCCAAGGTCACGTTCTCGATTCTCGCGAGCCAGCCGAGGGCGTCGCGCATTCATATCGTCAAAGCGACCGCTTTCGATCATCAGTACGTGGTGATTGGTGACGACTTGAGCAATCTTGCCGAATTGGTGGTGGCCGACTCGTGGCCAGAATTTCCCGTCGCACACACGGCTGATAAAGGTTACTTCCGGTTCGAGCTGCCAGCACTGGAAACCCTGGAGCCTGGCCCTGCGGTTGCCGACTACGCGTTCATCGAGAGTGTCCCGCCGGGACCGGCGGCACTGCCGCAAGTTTCACAGGAGAACACCATCAGGCAAATCAAGATAAACAAGCTCCACCAGAGGGGTGCTTATGCTCAGTTCACCTCGGTGGCAGAGCTGGGTGCGCGCTACCATACGCCAGATGAAGTGCCGGTTTCTTTCGAACTGCTGCCCACGACAGTTATTGAAAAAAGGATTGAGGCTTATAGGGATTATCAGAAAGCGTTCGAGAAACCGGGGGCCGCAGGCACTGAATAGGCGCTGCGGTCAGGGATCTGGCGCGTGCGGCAAAGATCCGGAGCAGGGTGCGGAGGAAGGTGTAACAAGATTTGGCTACACTCCTGCAGAGGCCGCATCCATCGGTGCGGCGACAAGGAGAAAACTCCATGAAGATGTTGCGTGTGCCTTTGTTGATGATTGGTTTGCTCCTGTGTTCCCAGGGTTTCGCCGCCACGGCGCAGCAAAACAAAATGACCACCTGCAATGCCGATGCGACCGCCAAGAGTTTGAAAGGCGATGAGCGCAAAACCTTCATGAGCACTTGCCTCAAGGCAACGCCTGCGGCTAACGACGGCAAGCAACTGACCCCGCAGCAGCAAAAAATGACCACCTGTAACGCAGATGCGAAAACCAAAGCGCTGACCGGCGATGCGCGCAAGGCGTTTATGAGTGATTGCCTGAAGAAAAAATAAACACTTGAGTCTTGTGGTGAGCGGGCTGGCCTCTTCGCGAGCAAGCTCGCTCCCACAGGAGTGCGCATGCCAATGTGGGAGCGAGCTTGCTCGCGAAGGGGCCGGTCGTTACGCCGCCAATCTCAAACCCTGCATATCCCTAGTGCTCCCCCCGGAACGCTGGCAGACTGCCCATCCTTTTACGCCGTTCGTTTTGAGGCTGTATGCCAACGTTTTCTGAGCGTCATGTAGTGTTCTGGGTCAGTTGCATCATCATTTTCGGCGGTTTGCTGCTGGTGCTGCCGCTGCGCTTGTTGCCGAGCCTGCTCGCCGGCTTGTTGGTGTTCGAGCTGGTCAACATGCTCACCCCGCAACTGCAACGGTTGATTGAAGGTCGACGTGCGCGCTGGCTGGCGGTGGCGTTGCTGGGGACGTTGGTGGTCAGTGTGCTGGCGCTGCTCTTTGCCGGCGCGATCAGTTTCCTGTTGCACGAAGCGGAAAACCCGGGCGCCTCGCTCGATAAATTCATGGGCGTGGTGGATCGTGCGCGCGGGCAACTGCCGCCGTTCATCGACGCTTATCTGCCCGCCAGCGCCGGTGAATTCCGCGTGGCGATTGGCGAATGGCTGAGCAAGCATCTCTCCGAGCTGCAACTGGTCGGCAAGGATGCGGCGCACATGTTCGTGACGCTGCTGATCGGCATGGTGCTCGGCGCGATCATCGCCCTGCAGCGCGTGCCGGACGTCACCAAACGCAAACCGCTGGCGGCGGCGCTGTTCGACCGTCTGCACCTGCTGGTTCAAGCGTTTCGCAATATCGTTTTCGCGCAGATCAAAATTGCCTTGCTCAACACCTTCTTCACCGGGATCTTCCTCGCGGTGATCCTGCCGATGTTCGGCGTGAAACTGCCGTTGACCAAAACCCTGATCGTGCTGACCTTCTTGCTCGGTCTGCTGCCGGTAATCGGCAATCTGATATCCAACACGCTGATCACCATCGTCGGCCTGTCGCTGTCGATCTGGGTGGCGGTGGCGGCGTTGGGGTATCTGATCGTTATCCACAAACTTGAATACTTCCTGAATGCGCGCATTGTCGGCGGGCAGATCAGTGCCAAGTCGTGGGAGTTGCTGCTGGCGATGCTGGTGTTCGAGGCCGCGTTCGGCCTGCCGGGGGTAGTGGCAGGGCCGATTTATTACGCGTATTTGAAGAGTGAGTTGAAGCTGGGCGGGATGGTGTAACCACCCCGTGATCGTTCCCACGCTCTGCGTGGGAAAGCATCCCGTGACGCTCCGCGTCACAGCCTCAACAGCGGACGCAGAGCGTCCATGGCGGCGTTCCCACGCGGAGCGTGGGAACGATCATCAGTTCATGGCGCCATAGCGTTTCATCGCTTCAATCGCCAAACCACTGCCAATGCTGCCAAAGATATTCCCTTCAACATGCCGTGCATTCGGCAGCATTGCCGAGACGCTGTTGCGCAGCGCCGGAATCCCGCTCGAACCACCAGTGAAGAACACCGTATCGACCTGATCGACCGCCACTCCGGCATCGTTCAACAGCTGCGTAACACTGCCGCGTACCCGCTCCAGCAGCGCATCGATCGCCGATTCAAACAGCGCGCGGCTCAATTCCACGCTCAACCCGGCCTCGATCCGATCCAGCGGCACATGGCGGCTGTCGGTGTGGGTCAGCTGGATCTTGGTTTCTTCGACTTCCATCGCCAGCCAGTGGCCGGCGCGTTGTTCGATCAACTTGAACAGGCGATCGATACCGCCGGTGTCTTCGATGTCGTAACGCATGCTGCCCAGCGCCAGGCTGGATTTCTGCGAGTACACCGAGTTGATGGTGTGCCAGGTCGCCAGGTTCATGTGGTGGCTGGTCGGCATGTAGGCGCCGCTCTTCATGCGGCTGCCGTAGCCGAACAGCGGCATCAGGCCTTGCAGGCTCAGCTGTTTGTCGAAGTCGGTACCGCCGATGTGCACGCCACCAGTGGCGAGGATGTCGTCGTGACGGTTATCGAAACCGCGACGCTCGGGCGACAGGCGCACCAGCGAGAAGTCAGAGGTACCACCGCCGATGTCGACGATCAGCACCAGCTCTTCTTTTTCGATGGTCGACTCGTAGTCGAAGGCCGCAGCGATTGGTTCGTACTGGAACGACACTTCCTTGAAACCGATCTTTTTGGCTACGTCGACCAAAGTGTCTTCAGCTTCCTGGTCAGCCAGCGGATCGTCATCGACGAAGAACACCGGACGCCCGAGCACCACTTGCTCGAATTCCCGACCGGCGGCGGTTTCGGCGCGGCTCTTCAACTGGCCGATAAACAGGCCGAGCAAGTCCTTGAACGGCATCGCCGTGCCGAGAACGCTGGTGTCGTGCTTGATCAGCTTGGAACCGAGCAGGCTTTTCAACGAGCGCATCAGTCGGCCTTCATAGCCTTCCAGGTACTCGTGCAGCGCCAGACGACCGTAAACCGGGCGGCGTTCCTCGATGTTGAAGAAGACCACCGACGGCAGGGTGATCTTGTCGTCTTCCAGCGCGATCATCGTTTCCATGCCGGGGCGCAGCCAGCCGACGGTGGAGTTGGACGTGCCGAAGTCGATGCCGCAGGCACGGGCTGGAGAGGCGTCTTTCATGTCTTTCGGTTCCGGTCAAAAAAACGGCCGCGCAGTGTATGTCAGTGCGCGCCAGAATCGAAGGCCGGTCATCAGCTATTTCGCGACTAAACTGCCTTGAAACCTCAAGCTTCGCCCCAAACTTGCTGGCATGGGCCGGCAGAACCACCGGCGGTCACAAGAACCGCCGTCTACTGCCGATAAACTTCTGCAGCGCCACCCGGTCACAACTTTGAGATCGGTCAACCTGGCACGCGCGAATCGGCGCATGCTTGGCATCGGCGCGAAATCGATAACGGATGGTGATTCCTTCAATGGACTTCAAAGACTATTACAAGATCCTCGGCGTGGAGCCGACAGCAGACGACAAGGCAATCAAGGCGGCCTATCGCAAGCTGGCGCGCAAATACCACCCCGATGTCAGCAAGGAAAAAGACGCCGAAGAGAAATTCAAGGACGCGTCGGAAGCCTATGAAGCGCTGAAAAGCGCCGACAAACGTGCCGAGTACGACGAGCTGCGCCGTTATGGCCAGCACGGTCAGCCGTTCCAGGGGCCACCGGGCTGGCAGAGCCGTGGCGGCTTTGGTGGCGGCGGTCAGGACACCGGCGACTTCTCGGACTTTTTCAGTTCGATCTTCGGCAATCGCGGCCCCGGTTTCGGTGGCGGTGAAGGTCGGCAACAACGCAGTGCAGGGCGCCGAGGGCAAGACGTGGAAATGGAACTGCCGATCTTCCTCGAGGAGACGCTGTCGAACGAGTCGAAGAAAGTCACCTTCCAGGTGCCGCAATACAACGCCAACGGCCAGCACGTCAGCAACACCACGAAAAGCCTGAATGTTAAGATTCCGGCAGGTGTGACCGACGGCGAGCGCATCCGCCTCAAAGGCCAGGGCGCACCGGGTGCTGGTGGCGGGGCGAATGGCGATCTGTACCTGACCATTCGTTTTGCGCCGCACCCGAAATTCGATGTCGAAGGCGACAACCTGATCATCACGCTGCCGCTGGCACCGTGGGAGCTGGCGCTGGGCACCGAAGTGGCCGTACCGACCCTGACTGGCAAGATCAACCTCAAGGTGCCCGCCGGCAGTCAGAATGGCCAGCGCATGCGCGCCAAAGGACACGGTCTGAAGAACAAGGCTGGCGAACGCGGTTTCCTGTTTGTGCAGCTCAAAGCGGTGATGCCGAAAGCGTCCGATGACGAGGTCAAAGCGCTATGGCAGGAACTGGCGAACAAAGCCGCCTTCAATCCGCGAGAGAACTTCTAAATTCGACGACGGAGTAGCCCATCATGAGCAGCCCCCTGATCGTTCAACTGGACCTGGCAGAATTCTGTGAGGCGGCCGATCTGTCGGACGTCTACGTGATCGAAATCGTCGAGCACGGCATCCTCGAACCTCAGGGCGCGCAGCCCCGGGAATGGCGCTTCACCGACTACGAACTGGCCCTGGCCAAACGCGCCGCCAAGCTGCGGCGCGACCTGGAGCTGGAGTGGGAGGGCGTCGCGCTGGCGCTGGATCTGCTGGAAGAGGTTCGCGAATTGCGCGCCGAGAACCGCATGTTGCGGCAGCGGTTGGGGCGGCTTGTGGTCGAGTAATTCTGAAGGATGTGTATTGGCTGATCGGGCCTCTTCGCGAGCAAGCCTGCTCCCACATTTGAATGCATTCCCCTGTGGGAGCGGGCTTGCTCGCGAAGAACGATAACGCGGTATCGTTGATTAAACCCGCCTCGGCAACACCACGCTAAACCGCGTACCGTCAGCCTCACTCGAGCTGACTTCAATCGTCCCGCCATGGGCATTAACCACTTCCCTGACAATAAACAGGCCCAATCCGAGACTTGTCGAAGGCTGCCCCAGTTCTTCATCGGCGCTGCGCACCAGCGGATCGAAAATTGTCCCTAAGGCATCCTCCGGAATCGGCGTGCCGAAGTTATGCACCGACAGGCACACCGCGTCCGCCTCATCCTGCAAGGTCAGCGTTACCTGTTGCGTGTTCGATCCATGCTGCAGCGCATTGCCGATCAGGTTTTGCAGCAGTTGATCAATGCGCCCCGCGTCCCACACACCTCGCGTATCACCGTGAATGTCCAACACCGGCGAGCAATTCGGGTTGCCGGCACACGCCTCGGCAATCGCCGCCCGCGCCGCCTCGGCCAGATCCATCGGGGCCGGTTCGATCGGCAGTCCTTTACCTAGACGACTGCGCACCAGCTCCAGCAAATCACTGACCATCGCCGCCATGTGCCGGGCGCCGCGCTTGATGTTGTGGGCGCAGACCAGCGCATCGTCTTGCAGCGCCGCTTTGCGCAACAACAATTCGGTGGACATGCTCACCGCTTGCAGCGGCGCGCGCAGGTCGTGGCCGAGAATGGCCAGAAAGATGTCCCGCGAACGATTGACCTGTTCTGCGTAGGCCGCCGTCGATTCGGCCAATGCTTCATCGATGGCTTCATTGAAACGAATCATGTCCTGAAAGTAGGTCATGTCCGGCGCTTCGAGGCTGTCGACCCAACGGCGGATCACGCAGGCGCGCAAGTGGCGGAACTCCGAGGTCATCTGCACCAGATCAAAACCGACGGTGTGGCGCAATTCACCATGGCTGGCGCCGGCCTGATCGAGGCTTGGGGTTTTCTCCGGGCCGTCGCCCTTGGCTTTGGCAGCCTGTTCGTCGGGACTTTGCGGTTTGTTCATGTCGCGGGCGGCGGCCAGCAAAATGGCTTTGGCGTGGTCACGCAAGCCTTCGGCGTCCATGTACTCGGCAGCGGGCGTGATGGTGGCGGCGAACTGCTCCCACTCCGCGACGATGGGATCCACGTTGCACACGATGAACTCGGAAAGACGCATGAGCGGTTACCTGAGCATGAATCGATGGACGGCGATTCGAATATTAGCCCCTCTGGCGAGAATTACACCCCCGCTGATGCCCGGCTCCCGGGGTATTTTTTTGGGTGCGGTACATATGTATTTTCGGCTCTTCAATTACTGCGGGATTAAGGGGTTTTCAGCGTTTTGTTGAGCAGGATTTTGGTTTTTTGTTTTTTCCTGCCATCCGTAATCTGAGCTCAAGTTATTGGATGACGAGATGCTCGATATGGATATTGATACAAATAAAATGCCGCTAAACAGTGGCCCGCGCTCTGCTGCGGTCACCGCGCTTATACCTGCGGCGATCACGCAGGCCCCGGCCCATCGACTTGAATCGCTCAAGGCAAATTTGCACGTTGCACAACAGTTTCCGTCGTGGCCATCACACGGACGTCAGCGTTTGCAGCCGCTCATTCAAAGGCACTGGCAGCTTCAAGGCGAGGTCGATACCACACTGCAGCACCTCGAACAGAATATCGAAAACTTCGCCCGACCCTTGCTGACGCAGGCCCTCAAAAGCCAACTGAAAGTTGATCTGGACGTCGACACGGCGATGCTCAGGCTTTACGTCCCGGACAAAATCATCTTCGGCATCGACCGGGGCGCCACGCACTCGCGGCATTCATCGTTGCTGGCGGCGGCATTGCATAACTTCGAACTGACGGAGACTGAGCACGGCTACTTTCGCAACGGTTCCGGCCTATACGTTGCCGATGCTTCCGGCGCTCCGGTGCAGCACGACATTACCGTCGGTCAAATCGCGAGCCTCTGCCGTTCGCTGGACATCGGTGCGCAATATCGGCAGCACCTCAAGGCGTTGTTGCTCCCCGACGATGTGACCAAACAAGCGACGCTGAAAAGGCAGTCGATGGCGGTGGAGAAGTCCGCGCTCGAGGTGGCGGCAGCTATCGCCGGGATGAACACTGATCTGGGGGTTCACGCTCAGTCCGCTATCAGTGATGTGATCAGCGGGCGAACAGCGATCAGCTTTCACGGTCGCCCATTACAGGCCCATCGATTGCGAATAATGGGTCTTGAACTCTCCGGTATCGTGTTGTTCAGTGCCGTTGCAGAAAAAAACGAGATCGAGAAGTTTCTGCTGGGGCTTGTCTCGCCAGAACTTCAGTTCCTGTTTGACTGGTCGCGACGTATCCCAGGTCTCAACGACAATCTGTATGAAAAATACAAGGTGCTCAGTGACGTCTTCGCTAATGGACCAGGCGCTGTCACTGACGAAATGTCTCGGCGTAATGACTTCTACGATCAAAGTATTCTGAATGGGCCGTTGGTTGCATACATCCCGGATGATCCGCTGCACCCGTTGAAAGAATACCCATCGCTTACCGCGTTCATGAAAGCCTTGGCCACACAGTTGCTGGAAAAAAACTATCAAGCGTTTTTCAGTCGGTTTGTGGCACAAAGGGACAAGCCGAAATTCTTCAAACGGGTCGACGAGCGTCTCAAGGAAATCACCTGGCATCAGCGCGAACCCCTTGATATGGGCCCATGGTGGCGGGAAACACCGATTGAAAATCCCCATGCAGAACCAATCACCGTGCCGATCCAGGGTGATCTCTGGGAACACCTTTACCTGCACAAGCGCGACAAGGCGTTCAGCGATGCACGACTGATTGCCGTGCCCACTGACGATGAAAATGCCAAAAGCCGCTGGAACCGCCTGATCAGTTATTTGAATGTTGGCTGGAACGTCTTCAATTTTGCCGTGATGCTGGTGCCTGGCGTTGGCGAGGTGATGCTGGGTGTGATGGTCGCCCAATTGCTCGCGGAGTTCGCCGAGGGCATCGAGGACTGGAGTCACGGTGACAAGGAAGAGGCGTGCGCGCACATCAACAGCGTGATCCTCAACTTTACGCAACTGGCTTTGATGAGTGTGGGACACCTTCTACCCAAAGGCGCTACAGCGATTACCCCTTCACCCTTTATCGACAAGCTCAAAGAGGTGACCCTGGCGGATGGCCGCACGAAAATGTGGAATCCCGATCTCAGGCCCTATGAGCACGCAATCGATCTGCCTGCCGGCGCATGGACTGATGAATCCGGTTTGTACACGCACCAGGGCAAAAAAGTGCTGCACCTTGAAGGTAAGCAGTACGTGCTGAAAGAGGATCCGCTCAACGGCCAGTTCCGCATGCAACACCCGACTCGAGTTGACGCTTATACACCGCAGATCGAGCACAACCGGGCGGGCGCCTGGAAGAGCGAAGCCGAACGACCGATCGAGTGGGAAAAGACGCAGCTCTTGCGCCGCCTTAATCCGTTGGCCGCGACGTTCAGCGAGCCTGCATTGCAGCAGGTGCTCAGTGTCAGCGGCGTCGAAGAGGGGGTGCTGCGTCGTCTGCATGTTGAACACGAACTGCCGCCGCCGCCGCTGTTGACCGACACCCTTAATCGTTTCGATCTCTATGCCGCCGTCAGTCGTTTTGGCGAGCAGATCCGTGAAGGTCGCCTCAGCGATCATCTGAGCGGTTATCTACCGGGGCTGATGACTGAGCTGCCGCACTGGCCGGAATCCAAAGCCATTACCTTGAAAGACCCGCTACCGACCGGGAGAGCGTCAGTCACTTATGGCAACTCCAGCGCCACACCCGCCGACACTCTGACGGTCACGCAGGTCGACATTCAAACTGGCCAGTTCGAAAGCCGGGTGCTGGCGTTCCTGCAGGAGCCGGACATTGAAGCGTTGCTTGGCCACGCCATCTCCACCGACAAAACCGTGCGCATTCAAGCATTGCGTGAAGCGTTGGCGTTGCGTGCTGTCAAGCGCGCTCCGCGGGTGTTCGAATCGCAGTACAGAACCTCGGACATTTCCGCCGATATTCGCGTGCGCAGGTTGCAAAGCGACTACCCGGATTTGCCGTGCAGCGTACTCGAACAAATACTCAAGGACGCGGATCCGCAGAGCGTGCGGGTGTTCGAGGAGCGCGGGCAGGTTGTCCTCAAACTGCGCCAGCAATTGCGTGAGGCAGGCGTCAAGGTTCGTCTGAATCGAGCCTTCGAGGGGCTTTACCTTGAGCAACTGGCCAACGCCGATAGCCGCCGACTGGCATTGAGCTCGCTGGAAAAACTGCCGGGCTGGTCGCCCCAGGTACGTATCGAAATCCGCGACGGCTCTTTCACCGGGCTGTTAGAGGCCAGTGTCGGTGCGCCGGACGCGCCGATCCGCAAAGTGCTGGTGGGTGATGAGAATGGGCTTTACAGCGCTCGCGATCAGCAGGGTCTGCATTTGCACGGCGCTGAAGATCTTTACAGTGCAGTGCTGCATGCCTTGCCCGATGAGCAGCGGCAGGCCTTGGGGTTCGAAATTTTCCAGGGAGACCTGCTCAAACAGACCCTCCAGCGTTCACCTCTGAGTCATGAGGTGTTCGAAAACGTCCTGTCGGAACACCCGATCCGTAAACCTGCCTACGACCCGGAGACGTTGCGCCTGCGTGGTGGCATGCAGGGCTACCCGTTGCGCCCCAAAAACTGGTCGGCCCTCAAACGTCGAGTCGGTTCGCTGTATCCCGCGTTCACCGAGGCCGAGGTGGAGACGATGCTCAAAGGCTTTGGCGAAAATGTGATGGAAGAGCGCGTAGCGGCGCTGGAGCGCGAGTTCAGCACGTTCAACCTGGTTTTTCAGCGCTGGTTGAATGACATGAGTCTGTCCTACCGTTTCAGTATTGAAGGCGTGGCGGAATGGACGTCGCGAAACAGGGTGTATCAAATTCTCCGTCAATGCTGGCAGCGTACCGGTCCTGAGGGGCCGCCGGCACCGGGGGTAATGCGGGCGCAGAGACTTGTTCTCAACGGCCTGCCGATGGATCGTCATCTGCAAAATATGCCCCGGCTCAGCGGCAGTTTTGACCATGTCACCTCCTTGAGTCTGCACAACGGTCGGATACTCAGTGACCAGCAACATTTTCTGGGTGGTTTTCGCCAGTTGCGCGAACTCGACTTATGGAAAAACCGCTTGAGCGATTTCCCGCAGGTCATCAGCGAGATGCCGTATCTGCGTGTGCTGACGCTCTCGGATAATCAGATCTCGTTGACCGCTGAAAGCGCTGCACGGTTGCGTGCGATGAACCGGCTGCAAGTGCTGAAACTGGACGGTAATCCACTCGGGCAAGTGCCGGACATCAGCCAGATGCCAGCCTTGCTGATACTGAAGCTGGACAGTACCGGGATCGATACATGGCCGGTCGGTCTGTTTGCCAGGCAACGTCCGCGCAATCTGTATCTGGACCTGCGCTTCAATCAGCTCAGCGAGCTTCCGGACGTTGCGCCAGGATCGGCGTCCGCCGAACTGATCGCGCGCACCAATGTAAGCCGTGACCCCTTCCATTTGTCTGCTGAGAACCTGGAGAAACTCAAGCAATACATCGAATCCGTCGGCCTCGATCCGGATCGTCCGTATCCGCCACGAGGCACCATCGACAGCTCGGTTTGGGACGAGGGCATCAGTGAGGCCGAGTGGAATGCGCGACAACCGTTCTGGGATGAAGTGGAAGATGAGTTCGGTTCCGAGCCATTCTTTAGTGAATTGCGCAAACTGACCGCGTCTGCGGATTTTCGAGCCGCTAATCCGGGTTACAGAATTGACCTCACCGCCAAGGTCTGGCGAATGATTTTCGCTATGTACGAGAACACGGCGCTGCGCGAGAAGATTTTTGCCGAAGCGGTTGCGTCCACGACCTGTGCGGATGCCGGCGCACAGTTCTTTAATGCCATGGGCGTCGAGGTGCTGATTCACGAAGCGTATGGCTTGATCAATACCGATCTGGTGGAAGGTGAACTGGTAGCCCTGGCCCGTGGCAAATCACGACTGGACGAATTGGGGCAGATCGCCCGGCAGCGCGTGGCAGATCGCTTGCAAGCCGGGGAGACGTTCCGTCGTGAGACCGCAGACGGTGTCACCGGAACTATCGATGAAGTGGAGGTTCACCTGGCCTATATGACCGATCTGGCGGAACGACTGGATTTACCGTGGCAATCACGCGGAATGTTGTTCCGAAAAATCGCCGGGGTCACTGAGCAGATGATCGAGGACGCTTATCAGCGAGTGATCGCCTTGGAGGAAGGTGAACTGCTGGCGCCACGGATTCTTGAACAGCCCTTGTGGCAGCGCTTCCTCAAGCGTACTTATCGCAAAGAGTTCGATGAACTGCTGCTGTCGCTCAAGGATGAGGACGATATGGCGCAATTTGAAGCGTTGCAAACGCTGGAGAAAACCCTGACGCAAAAAGCGATAGATCGGGCGAAGCTGCAGACGGTTTATCCGCCGTTCACGGTGAAACCGTAAACAGGCCTGGAGGCGCGATAACGCCTCCAGGCTTTTTTTGCTGCTGTGGCTTAAAACAGAAAGTAACGCTGCGCCATCGGCAGCGTTTCCGCCGGTTCACACCATAGCAATACGCCGTCGGCCTTGACCTGATACGTCTGCGGGTCGACGTCAATGCTCGGTAGGTAATCGTTGTGGATCAGATCGGTTTTCTGCACATCGCGACAACCTTTGACCACGGCGATTTTTTTCTTCAAACCCAGCGCTTCGGGCAACCCGGCGTCGTGTGCAGCCTGGCTGATGAAGGTCAGGCTGGTGGCATGCAGCGAGCCACCGTAACTGGCAAACATCGGGCGGTAATGCACCGGTTGCGGCGTCGGAATCGAAGCGTTGGCGTCGCCCATCAAACTGGCGGCAATCGCACCACCCTTGAGAATCAACGTTGGTTTCACGCCGAAAAACGCCGGACGCCAGAGCACCAGGTCGGCCCATTTGCCGACTTCAATCGAGCCGACTTCGTGGCTGATGCCATGGGTGATCGCCGGGTTGATCGTGTACTTGGCGATGTAGCGTTTGGCGCGGAAGTTATCGTTGCCTGCGCCGTCCTGCGGCAGTGGGCCGCGCTGTTTTTTCATTTTGTCGGCGGTCTGCCAGGTGCGCGTGATGACTTCGCCGACGCGGCCCATGGCTTGACTGTCGGAGCTGATCATCGAGAACGCGCCGAGGTCATGAAGGATGTCTTCGGCGGCAATCGTTTCGCGACGGATGCGGCTTTCGGCGAACGCGACGTCTTCGGCAATGCTTGGGTCGAGGTGGTGGCAGACCATCAACATGTCGAGGTGTTCGTCGATGGTGTTGCGGGTGAACGGTCGCGTCGGGTTGGTCGAGCTCGGCAGCACGTTGGGGAAGCCGCAGGCCTTGATGATGTCCGGCGCGTGACCGCCACCGGCACCTTCGGTGTGGTAGGTGTGGATGGTGCGACCCTTGAATGCGCCAAGGGTGGTTTCGACGAAACCGGATTCGTTGAGGGTGTCGGTGTGGATCGCCACCTGCACGTCGAATTGATCGGCAACGGTCAGGCAGTTATCGATGCTCGCCGGCGTGGTGCCCCAGTCTTCGTGCAGCTTGAGGCCGATGGCGCCGGCCTTGACCTGCTCGATCAGCGGTTCCGGCAGGCTGGCGTTGCCCTTGCCGGTGAGGCCGATGTTCATCGGGAAGGCGTCGGCGGCCTGAAGCATGCGCGCCAGGTGCCAAGGGCCCGACGTGCACGTTGTGGCGTTGGTGCCCGTGGCCGGGCCGGTGCCGCCGCCGATCATGGTGGTGACGCCGCTCATCAGCGCTTCTTCGATCTGCTGTGGGCAGATGAAGTGGATGTGCGTGTCGATGCCACCGGCGGTGAGGATCATGCCTTCACCGGCGATGACTTCGGTGCCGGCGCCGATGGCGATGGTCACGTTAGGCTGCACGTCCGGGTTACCGGCCTTGCCGATGGCGGCGATGCGACCGTCCTTGAGGCCGACGTCGGCTTTGACGATGCCCCAGTGGTCGATGATCAGCGCGTTGGTGATCAGCGTGTCGACCACTTCGGCGGCCAGCAATTGGCTCTGGCCCTGGCCGTCGCGGATGACTTTGCCGCCACCGAATTTCACTTCTTCGCCGTAGGTGGTGAAGTCTTTTTCGACCTCGATCCACAGCTCGGTGTCGGCCAGGCGCACCTTGTCGCCGACGGTGGGGCCGAACATGTCGGCGTAGGCTTGACGGGAAATCTTCATGCGGCGTCCTTCAGGAAAATAGTGGTGAGCCATAGACCCTCACCCTAGCCCTCTCCCAGAGGGAGAGGGGACTGTTCGCGGTGGGTCGGCTATCGGTGATCAGCTCCGGCGGGGGGACTGTTCGCGGTGGGTCGGCTATCGGTGATCGGCTCCCTCTCCCTCGGGAGAGGGCCGGGGTGAGGGGCAGCGGTGCACGCAGATGTCAGAGATCACCCATGACTCTTCCGGCGAACCCAAACACCCGCCGATGCCCGGCGTAATCCACCAACTCAACCTCACGACTCTGCCCCGGCTCAAAACGCACCGCCGTCCCCGCCGGAATATTCAGGCGCATGCCACGGCTGGCTGCGCGGTCAAACGCCAGCGCGTCGTTGGTTTCAAAAAAGTGATAGTGCGACCCCACCTGAATCGGCCGGTCGCCGCTGTTGGCGACTTTCAGGCTGATAGTGCGGCGATCGACGTTGAGTTCGATGTCGCCGGGCTGGATCTGGTACTCGCCAGGAATCATCACTGGGCTCCTTGCAGAATCTTGTAATAGAGGGCGGTCGGCCGATAGGTGCCGTTCGGGTCGCAGGCGTAATCGGGGATGGCACCCGCGCGGGTGTAACCCAATGCCTGATAGAAATTTTCGGCGGGCGAGCCCGCTTCGGTGTCGAGGTAGAGCATGCCGCGCTTGTGCTTCGGCGCTTCGAGTTCCAGCGCGCTCATCAATTGCTGACCGAGGCCGCGACGCCGCGCGTCTTCGCGCACCAGCAGTTTCTGCACCTCGGCGCGGTTCAAACCGTTGGCCTTCTGACACAGACCCAACTGCACACTGGCCAGCACTTCTTCGTCTTTGACCACCACCCAGAGCAGCACGCTGCCCTTGTTGACGTTGTCCTGAACCTCATCGAAATATGCGCGCGCCTGCACCGCATCAAGGTCGGCCATGAAACCGACGCTGGCGCCATAACCCACTGCGTCGAGCAGCAAATCGATCAGGCCCTGACGGTAGTGGGCAAAACTTTCAGCATTGACGCGGCGCAGTTGGGCGGCGTTCATCGGTGTCACTCCTTGATGGTTTCAGGCGGCTCCGCGCCAGGATTGAGGGTCAGTTGCATGAATGTCAGGTCGAGCCAGCGGCCGAACTTGGTGCCGACTTGCGGCATCTGCCCGGTGGTGATGAAACCGGCGCGCTCGTGCAGACGAATCGAGGCGGCGTTGCCGCTTTCAATGGCGGCGACCATTACGTGCTTGTCGCAGGTCTTCGCCCGTTCGATCAGCACAGTCATCAGTTGCGGGCCGAGGCCGTTGCCGCGTTGGTCGCTGCGCACATACACCGAGTGCTCGACGGTGTGGCGGAACCCGTCGAACGGCCGCCAGTCACCGAACGAAGCGTAGCCGAGCACAGTGTTGTCGCCGTCGACGATCACCAGAATCGGATAGGCCTGTGCCTGACGCGCGCTGAACCACGCCTGGCGGTTGCCGAGGTCGACGGCTTGTTCATTCCAGATCGCCGTGGTGTTGAGCACGGCGTCGTTGTAGATGTCGCGGATCGCCGGCAGATCGGCGTGAACGGCGTCGCGAATGGAGTAAGTCATGGCGCGGCCTCAGACGATTGGTTGGTGGACGGTGACCAGTTTGGTGCCGTCGGGGAACGTCGCTTCGACCTGAATCTCCGGGATCATTTCCGGGATGCCTTCCATCACTTGTTCGCGGCTGAGCAGGGTAGTGCCGAAGTGCATCAACTCGGCGACGGTCCGACCGTCACGCGCGCCTTCGAGCAGCGCAGCGGAGATGTAGGCCATGGCTTCCGGGTAATTGAGTTTCACGCCGCGCGCCAAACGCCGCTCGGCGACGAGGCCGGCGGTGAAGATCAGCAGCTTGTCTTTTTCGCGTGGGGTCAGGTCCATTGTGGGGTTCCATCAGGGCAGATTGAAAAATGTGCACAAATCCCCTGTGGGAGCGGGCTTGCTCGCGAAAGCGGTAGGTCAGCCAGCATCTGTGTGAATGACACACCGCCTTCGCGAGCAAGCCCGCTCCCACAGTTGGAATGCATTTCAGGTGTTCCAGATTCGGGGTGGCTGGGCTTCGCGGTTCAGCAGTACCGGGCGTAGCAAGCGCCATAAATCGATCAGCCACGCACGAGCGAGCAATGCTTCGTTAGCCAGACACCGGGCCACCAACAGCCCCGGCAATTGCGTCAAATCCCCGCGCACGTCATGCCCCAGCGAACGACAACGCTCCAGCAATTCAGCATCAATCTCACCGGTGACCAACAACGTCGCAAACACCGGATGACCATCCAGCCCGATCGGCGAATCAAGCAAACCGTCGTCACCGACAATGCGCTGGCGTTCATGCCAGAGCAATCGGCCGTCGCGGCGGATATCCAGATGCGCCTGAAAATGCCCGCGATCAAAACGCTCGCCACTGGCCGGACGCCCCAACGCCACCACGTCCCAATAAAACAACCGCGCGTCACCTTCAAGATCAATCGAAGTGCTCAGTTCAGCCTGGGCGGCGCTGTAGACGATGGTTTCCTGCGGCAGCCATTCCAGCGTCGCGCCGGCCGCCACTTTAAAGTCGAGTTTCTGATAAGCCGGGCCACCGGCGCGATACCACTTGGCCGCGCCGGGGCTGGTGATCTGCGCCCAGGCCTGTTGCTCGACGCGCACGCTGATGTCGAGGCGATCACCGCCAGCAATCCCGCCGGGCGGGTGGACGATGATGTGCTGGCAGACCTCGGGGCCTTCGGCGTACAGGTGCTTTTGCACCCGCAGCGGGCCGAGGTGCCGGCGCTGAACCGGACGTGTGCAATCGCCGAAACGCGCGTAAGCGAGTTCCAGCTCGGCGTGCCAGCTCGGGGTAAACAGGGCAGGTGAAACAGTCGAATTCATGGTTTGTAATTATCGTTAGGAAGCTACAGATTAGATCGTTGCCTTAGATCGTGACCAGCCCGCGCACGCCTTCGGCCTCCATATTTTCACCGCGACCCTGTTGCACGATCTCGCCCCGGGACATCACCAGGTATTGATCGGCCAGCTCCGCCGCGAAGTCGTAGAACTGCTCGACCAGCAAAATCGCCATGTCGCCGCGCGCCGCGAGTTTCTTGATCACCGCGCCGATCTCCTTGATCACCGAGGGTTGAATGCCTTCGGTGGGCTCATCGAGGATCAATAAACGCGGACGGCTGGCCAATGCGCGACCAATCGCCAATTGCTGTTGCTGACCGCCGGAGAGGTCACCGCCGCGCCGCTGCTTCATTTGTAGCAGCACCGGGAACAATTCATAAATGAAACTTGGCACTTCTTTGGCTTCACTGCCGGGAAACCGCGACAGGCCCATCAACAGATTTTCCTCAACGGTCAGGCGGCCGAAGATTTCCCGACCTTGCGGCACGTAAGCGATTCCGGCGTGAACGCGTTGATGCGGCTTGAACGTGGTGATCGGTTTGCCTTCCCAGTTCACTGCGCCTTCTTTGGCGGGCAGCAGGCCCATCAGGCATTTGAGCAGGGTGGTTTTGCCGACGCCGTTGCGCCCGAGCAGACAGGTGACTTCGCCGACTTTCACGTCGAACGAGAGGCCACGGAGGATGTGGCTACCGCCGTAGTACTGGTGCAGCTTGTCGACTTGCAGCATGTCCAAAATCTCCTCAAATCCCCCTGTGGGAGCGGGCTTGCTCGCGAATGCGGTGGATCAGTCCCATCAACTTCGAATGACAC
>NZ_CACSJY010000055.1:0-38737 GCF_902706155.1 Pseudomonas sp. 18058 | reverse complement strand
CGCCCAGAATGCGGGCTGTTGCCCGGCATCCAACGCCAGTCCTGGCCATATCAATGCTTTTCTGGTGCGTACCGGGTTGAGCAGCGGTGTAAGTGAACGGCAGTTGCTTTTTTTTTTTCAAGCAGAAGACGGCATACGAGATTCCTCTACGTCTCGTGGGCTCGGAGATGTGTATAAGAGCCAGGCATTGGCCAGATGCAGCCCGGCCCGCTCAATGCGATGACCGACGTGCCCGGTGTGCGTGTCGGCCACAGCAACGTGCGCGGTAAAAGCACGGCCGGTCGTGACATTTTCACTGGCGTCACCCTGATCGAACCGCGTCAGGGTTCGACCAACCAGCAACCGTGTTTCGCTGGCGTGCATGTGCTCAATGGCAACGGTGACGCCAGCGGTCTTGAGTGGATTCGCGAGGCGGGCTTGTTGACCAGTCCGATCGCCTTCACCAATACCCACAGCCTCGGCGTGGTGCGCGATGCGCTGATTGTGCTGGATCGTCAGCAGCAACCGGACGATGGCCGTCTCTACTGGAACATGCCGGTGGTGCTGGAGACTTACGACGGGTTGCTCAATGACATCAACGGCTTCCACGTCAAGCCTGAACATGTCGCCGAAGCCCTGCACAACGCGGTCGACGGCCCGGTTGTGGAAGGCGCGGTCGGCGGTGGCAGCGGCATGATCTGCCATGAATTCAAGGGCGGCATCGGCACTTCGTCGCGGCGATTGAGCGCTACGCAGGGCGGCTGGACAGTGGGCGCGATCGTCCAGGCCAACCACGGCATTCGCAACGAATTGCGAGTCGACGGTTACCCGGTCGGGCGCTTTATGGAACAGAAAGATTCACCGTTTTTGCGCGCCGCGCTGCCGCATCCGGGCATGGGCTCGATCGTGGTTTGTCTTGCCACCGATGCGCCGTTATTGCCGCATCAATGCACGCGTCTGGCGCAACGGGCGAGCCTCGGTCTGGCGCGCACCGGTGGCGGCAATGAGGATCACAGTGGCGACATCTTTATCGCATTCGCCACAGGTAACGATCACGTGCCGCCGGCGGCTTATGAAGGCAAAGGCGCGGCGACGTGTGACGGCTTGCGGATGGTCAATAACGATCACATCAGTGAGCTGTTTTTGGCGGCCACCGAAGCGGTTGAGGAAGCGATCATCAACGCCTTGCTGGCCAGCGAAAGCACCGAAGGCAATGGCCATTCGGTTCAGGGGCTGGATGCACAAACCTTGCTCGCCGCCCTCGAAAAGGCAGGCTGGCCTGGCTCGCGATAACCCCACAAATCCCTGTAGGAGCTGCCGAAGGCTGCGATCTTTTGATGTTGTTTTTTCAAGATCAACAGATCGCAGCCTTCGGCAGCTCCTACAGGGTTATGTGAACATCTGATAACCGAGTTCGCGGGCTATTTGCAGTTGCACCTGCGGCTCGCGCAATTCTGACTCCGGCAGCAACGTCGAGCTCAGCACCGTCGCCCCGCTGTAATCGAAAATCCCGTGTTCAATCTGCGCCTTCATCGCCGCACCGTAACCGTGGCGTTCATAGGTGCGTTCGTCCGCCCCGGCGAGTTGTACAAGGTGCACGCGCAAACGCTGCAGCAACTTCACATGCTTCAAGTCACCCGCGAAATCGAACGCCCAGCCATTGCTGAACACCCGATCAATCCAGCCCTTGAGCAGCGCCGGCATCGACCACCAGTAAACCGGGTAAACCAGCACCAACGCATCGGCGCGATCAATGCGTGCCTGTTCCGCCAGCACATCCTCCGGCGGCGAGGCCTCGCGATGATGCACGGCAAAATCCGCAGCGCCGAAACGCGGTTCGAAGCCTTCAGCGTAGAGATCGGCGATCTCGAAGGTGTTGGCCGGATCGGCTTCGGTCAGGCCGGCAGCAATTTGTGTGGCAACGCTGTGGGTCAGTGAGCGCGGATCGTGATGAGCAACAACAATCAATGCGTGCATGGCAATTCTCCGGTTGGTGAGGCTGACCAAGGCTTATATACTCTTGGTAAGTTACGAAGCCTAAGTTACCTTTGGTATATAAACCATGTCAACTGATCAACTGACCAAACAGAATTCCCCCGCGCAACCGCGCAAACGCCTTTCCCGTGAGGATCGCCTGCGCCAGTTGCTTGATGTCGCCTGGCAGATCATCCGCGCCGAGGGCACCGATGCGCTGACCCTCGGCTATCTCGCCGAAAAGGCCGGCGTGACCAAACCCGTGGTATACGACCATTTCCTCACCCGCGCAGGATTACTCGCGGCGCTGTACCGCGATTTCGATGCACGCCAGACCGTGGTGATGGACGCCGCGATCGCCGAATGCGAGCCGACACTCGTCGGCACCGCCTCAGTGATTGCCAAGGCGTATGTCGATTGTGTGATGTTTCAGGGAACGGAAATTCCGGGGATCATCGCCGCGTTGGCGAGCACCCCGGAACTGGAGAAGATCAAGCGGGAGTACGAGGCGATCTTCCTCGAAAAGTGCCGCCGCGACCTGGCGCCCTACGCTAATCGTGGACTGATTACCGCAGCCGCTTTGCGTGCAATGCTCGGCGCCGCCGAAGCGCTGTCGCACGCTGCCGCCAACGGTGAAATCAGCGCCGAGGACGCGATCAACGAGTTGTTCGCAACCATCATCGCAATGGTCGAACGCGCCACTGTCAGGCTCTAGTGCAGGGTCAGTCGCTGACGGACAAATTCTTCCGTGTGGCGAGTGGTTTGATCCAGATGGCGATCGCGCTGCTTCTCGGCATCGAGCATCGCGCGCTTGCTGTTTTTCTGTAGCAGATACGTGTGAATCTGCTGCACTTCCAGTGAGCGGTAAATCGGCGTGGTGTCGATGAAACCGCGCAAGCCGTTGCTGCGGTAATGCCGGGTGCTCATCAGCACTTGAGTTTCACGCGAGCCGATCACCTCAAAGCCCAGCGCTTCGAAATACGGGACTTTGCCGACGGTGCAGCCCAGCTCCGCATGCGGATAACGGCCGAGCATTTCGCGGATCATCGCCCGCGCCACGCCTTGACGCCGATGCCCTTCGCGCACCGCCATGTAGGCGACGCTGCACGCTTCCCAGTCGCCCTGCACCGGCAGGTACAAAAGGAAACCGATCACCTGTTCCGGATCTTCATCGGCGGTCGCCACCAGCAACTCGACTTCGGTGCCCTTCTCGCCATTCAACGCTTCCAGATACAAATGCACCTCGTAGCCCACCGCGTACTGATACACGTTGTACAACAGGTTGCTCGGGCCCAGGCCAACCGCGCTGATGTCGGTCAGGTAGTCGACGACCATTTGCAGAATCTGGCTGTTGACGCCCTCGGGGCATGGGGATTTGTAGTGGGTGATGCGAGGCATGGCAGCTGAACTCCGGCAGAAAACCGCGACATCATACCTTGTCCCTGCGCCAACCCCTGTAGGAGCTGCCGAAGGCTGCGATCTTTTGATCTTGTCTTTTAAAAACAGGATCAAAAGATCGCAGCCTTCGGCAGCTCCTACATTGGGAAAATCGGGGTATTACTGCTGCGGCGCCACCACTTTGATTTTGATCGCGATGTCCTTCGACACCACCGTGTCCGCCCACTCCCCCGCGCCGAGCCCAAACTCGTCGCGCTTGAGCAGCAGCTCACCGTCAAAAATGCCGATGGCGTTCTCCGGCTTCAATTCAACCGGCACCTGCACGTCGCGGGTGATGCCTTTGAGGGTGAGCTGGCCGGCGATCAGGTAGCGGTTTTCGGCCACTTGCGTGAAATGGCTCGATTCGAATACCGCGACGGGGAATTTTTCCGTGTCGAACCACGCCGGTTTCACCAGTTCGGTATTGGCGTCTTCGCTGCCGGCATCGATGCTGGTGAGGTCGATGTGCAGCGTGGTGTGGGCATTGGCGAGATTGTCGGAATCGAAGCTCAGCGTCGCCTCGAACTTGCCGAACGTGCCGTACATCCGCGAGCCCATCTGGTTATAGGTGAAGCTGATCTGACTGGCGGTCGTGTTGACCCGGTTGTATTCGACCGCCTGGGCAATCGGCACGGCGCACAGGCAAAGCGCGGCAGCGAGCAGCAATCGGATCGACATGGGATTCTCCGGGCAGCGCTTACCGTCGAGGGCCTCGATTGACTAAAGCAAACAACCGACGGTTACGCCACTTCGGGATCAGGGTTTGAAGTTCAAACCATCCGCTCGATCTTCTGATGCTTCCACACCAATTTGTAATACAGGGTCTGCAACACCAGCATCCCCAGATACGCCACCGGAAACGCCATCCACACACCCTGCAAACCGTACTGGCCATCAAGCCAGTACGCCGCCGGCAACTGCACCCCTACTACGCAAATAATCGCGATGATCACCGGCACCAGCACCGTGCCGCTGGCGCGCATGATCCCGCCGATGATCGCCTGGAAGCCGAACACCAACAGGCTCCAGAGCATGATGTGCAGCAGATGCTCGGCCATCGCCCGGGTTGAGTCTTCGGTCAGGAACAAGCCAAGCAACCAGTGCGACAGCAGGTAACCCAGCACAATCAGCCCACCGGTCAGGCACACGTTGATCAGCAAACCCGTGCGCAGAATCGGCGCCATGCGCTCCAGACGCCCGGCACCAATCGCCTGTGCGCCCAGAATCGACGCAGTGATGGCAATCGATAACGCCGGAAACTGCACGTAGTTAACGATCTGCGTCACCGCGCCATACGCCGCCGTTGCCTGCGAACCGTGCTGATTCACCAGCGCCAGAATCACCAGTTCCGACAACGACAGAACAATCATCTGCACGCCGGTCGGCAGGCCGATGCGCAGCACCTTGCCGAGGATTGCACCGTTGAGCCGCAGCGCTGCAAAAAACTCTCGATCCGGCGCCAGCGGATGGCCCTTGCGGATCAAGCGCCACGCCAACCACGCCATCGCCGCGAGGTTACCGGCGAGGCCCGCGTACGCCGCACTTTGAATGCCCAGTTGCGGCAGACCAAACCAGCCGCGAATCAACGCCGGAGTCAGCGCCAGGCCTACACTGGTCGAGACGATCAGCGCCAGCAGCGGCGACAACGTGTCACTCACCCCGCGCAGCAATTGCGTGAATAGCACAAACACCAGCATCGACGGCAGAATCCACATCATCACGTGCGCGTAGGCCACCGCATCGTCCAGCACATCCGCCGGCGTGCCCAATCCGGTCAACGCCTGCCGCGCGAACACACTGCCGAGCACCGCCGCGATCAAACCAATCAGCACACCCAGCAACAACGTTGCGCCGGCGATGGCTTTAACCATATGCGGCTCGCGCGCGCCCCACGCCTGACCGATCAACACGCCCGCGCCCGCGCCAAGGCCGATGACCAGCGCGATAAAGAAGAAGATGATCGGAAACATCCCCGACACCGCCGCCAGCGCCTGAGTGCCGAGCATCTGGCCGATGTAAATGCTGTTCACCGTGCCCGACATCGACTGCAGAAAATTCGACAACACCATCGGGGCGAGGAACAACAAATACGTTTGCCAGAGGGGTTTGGTGACGGCTGGGGTTTGCATGGGGCAGGAGGTCCATCTCGACGGCAGGAAGGCTTAAGGAGGATAGCTTCGATGAGTTGTCGGCGGGGCGCAATTAACATTTAAGCTTCGTGTTTAATTTCGCCCTGAAGCGATGCTGGAGTCTGTGGTAAACAACACTCCACCCATTGTTCGTGATTGAGATTTTGCTCATGCCGCACGTTACAAATCTGCTGACCAGCGCCCTCCTCGTTCTCCTCGCCGGCAGCGCTTGCGCCGCCACGCCCAGCGCTGCTCCCGAAGCCTTGAAGCCGTTGTTGATGACGTTGAACGAGCGCCTGAACATCGGCGATCTGGTAGCGCTGACCAAGTGGGACAGCGGCAAGCCGATTCAGGACAGCCCGCGTGAAGCACAGGTGATTGCCAATGCGCGCTCGCTGGCCGCCGAGCGCGAACTCGATCCTGAAGACGTGGCGCAATTGATTGCTGCGCAAATGGAGGCCAATAAACTGGTGCAGTACGGTTTGCTCGCACAATGGCAAGCAGCGGGTGTGGCGCCGGACACTGCACGCCCGGATCTGGGCAAGCAGATTCGGCCGCGACTGGATGAGCTGCAGAGCCGATTGTTGCAGCAGTACGCTGATTTCGCGCGTTACCGTCGGGATCCGAATTGTTCGAGCTGGCTGGCGGAGGCGCGCAAGGGGTTGGCGCAGGATGCGCTGCATGAGTTGGCGTTGATGCGGGGCACCGGTGAATTGTGTGTGCGGTCGGCGAGGTAATAAAGTCAAAAGATCGCAACCTGCGGCAGCTCCTACAAGGGTCAGCGACGGGTCTGACAAATCCTGGCGCAAGTGACGACTGGCGGTCGGTCGATCATTGCGCATACCATCCGGCCACAACTTCAAAACAGAATCCGCTCGCCCATGCTCAAAGCCAGTCTGCGTAGCCATCTCACTCTTTGGTTTGCCGGTTTATCCCTGCTGACGCTGCTGAGCGTGGGTTTCTACGTCGGTCATATCGCCACCGAGCAGATGAAACAGGCCAGTGGCAATGCGCTGCTGAGCACCGCGCGCTCGGCGGCGGCATTGCTCGGCGAACAGTTGCGCGAGCGGCAACTTGAGGTTTATTTGCTCAGTCGAGCGCCGCATCTGGAGCGCGGCGATCTGGACAACCCGGCGATTCTCAAGTCGATGCAGTTGCGCACCCAGGCCCGTGCCGAATACGCGTGGATGGGCGTGGCCGATGCCGACGGTCTCGTGCATCAGGCCGTAAACGGTTTGCTGGTCGGTCAATCGGTGCAACAACGGCCGTGGTTCCAGGCTGGTCTGCGCAATGAGTACACCGGTGATCCGCACGAAGCCGTGTTACTCGCCAAATTGCTGCCGGGATTGCCGAATGGCGAACCGTTGCGCTTCATTGACTTCGCCGCGCCGATTCACAACGCCGAGGGCCAAGTGATTGGTGTGCTGGGGGCTCACGCACACTGGAGCTGGGTGACGCGGATTGTCGAATCGGCGGCGGTGTCGCACAAGGATTCGGCGCCGGATCTCGAAGCGCTGATCATCGATCATGACGGTAAAGTGCTGTACCCGGAGGCGTTGATGGGCCAACAGGTCGCGGCCAACGATCCGAACTCGCCGGGCTGGACGGTCGGCGATGGTTATCTGACCAGCCGCGTGACCGTGCCGACACCGTCGAGCACTGCATTGTCGTGGTCGATTGCTGTGCGCCAACCGCTGGACACTGCCCTGCAACCGGCTCGCCTGCTGCTCTACAAACTGTTGCTGTTGGGCGTGTTCGCGGCAATCGGTTGTGGCTTGGTGGCGTACTACCTGGCGCTGTACCTCAGCCGCCCGATTGAACAACTCGCTCGCTCGGCCAAACGCGTACAGAACAATCAGCCCGGCGCACACTTCCCGCTGCAACATCCAGTGCAGGAAATTGCCCAACTCGGCCAGTCGATCGATGCGATGACGCAATCACTGCTCGGCAAAGAACGTCAGTTGCAGGAGGCCAATGCCTCACTGGAAGCCACCGTCGCGCAACGCACGGCGGCCCTCACCCAAGCCAACGCCGAACTGCTCAGTCTGGCGACCCACGATTCCCTGACCGGCGTTTTCAACCGTCGTCGCTTCGACGAAAAGCTTACCGAGTACAACCTGCTGTTCCGCCGTACCGGCCGCCCGTTTGCCTTGCTGCTGATCGACGCCGATCATTTCAAACGGATCAACGACACCTACGGGCACGCCATCGGCGATGACGTGCTGGTGCAACTGGCGCAACTGATTCGCGAGAGCACCCGCAGCACCGATTTCGTGGCGCGCTACGGTGGTGAAGAGTTTGCGGTGTTGTTGCCGGAAGTCGCGCAACCGGATACCCCTGAAGTGGTCGCCGAGAAAATCCGCACAGCCATCGCCAACGCGCATTTCCCTCATGTCGGCAACATGACCGTCAGCATCGGCATCGGCCTGGCGGATCCGGCTGACAACAGCCAGACCCTGCTGATCAAACGCGCTGACCAACAGCTGTACCGGGCAAAAGCCGCCGGGCGCAATCAGATCGCCTGATCAGCCCTGCTTCACTTCGCAGATCCCGTTGGCCTTGTTCTTCCCGGTGTACGACACCCCCGGTGAACCATCGGGATTGATGCTCAGCGAAATGGTCACGCCCGCGCCTTTGGCCTCGAAATAGTTGTCGTTGAATTTCTTCAGCTTGGCTTCCTTGCCATTGATATAGATCGGCCCGCCCTCATCGGCGTGAACTTCGATCTTGCCCGGGCAAGTGGCATTGAGCATCGGGATGCCAGCGTGGGCCACTGATGCGATGAGCAACAAAGGTGCTGCCAGCAACAAAGATTTCATGGAAAGCTCCTTGGTTTCGGCGACATGCCGCGCTGTCAGCAATAACTCAAAATCGCCCGTCCCACCAGTGTCACCGTTGTCGCGGGGGGTCAGGTATTGGTCTTCAACTTCGTCCACAACCGCGTCGTCAGCCGCGCAATCGCTGCCGGCAGTTCTTCGACGGTGAACAATTTGTCCATCACTTCTTTTGGCGGATAAATCGCCGGATCGCCGATCACGTCCTGATTGAGAAACTCATTGGCCGCCGCATTCGGATTGGCGTAATGGATGCTGTTGCTGATGTTGGCAATTACCTTCGGTTCGAGCAGGTAGTTCATGTAGGCGTAGCCGTTCTTTTCATGCGGCGCGCTTTTCGGCATGACCATCATGTCGAACCACAACGTCGTGCCTTCGGTCGGTATCGAATAGGCGATGTCGATGCCGTTTTTGGCTTCCTTGGCGCTCGCCGCCGCTTGAACAATGTCACCGTTGAAACCGATCACCGCGCAGACGTTGCCGTTGGCCAGGTCGCTGATGTATTTCGAGGCGTGGAAATACTGAATGTACGGGCGGATTTTCAGCAAGGCCTGCTCGGCTTGTTTGTAGTCGGCCGCTTCGTGGCTGTGCGGCGGCAAGCCGAGGTAGTTGAGGGTGATTGGCAGCACCTGTGTCGGGTTGTCGATGATCGCCACACCGCACTTGCTCAGTTTCTTGATGTTCTCTTCGTCGAAAAACATCTTCCACGAGCGGGTGATGTCGGTGTTACCGAAGATCGCTTTGATTTTTTCGACGTTGTAGCCGATGCCAGCCGTACCCCACATGTACGGGTAGCCGTACTGATTACCTGGATCGTTGACTTCGAGTTTCTTCATCAACACCGGGTCGAGGTTTTTCCAGTTCGGCAGTTGCGACTTGTCGAGTTTCTGGATCGCCCCGGCCTTGATCAGTCGCGAGAGAAAGTGGTTCGACGGGCTGACCACGTCATAACCGGTGTTGCCGGTCATCAACTTCGACTCCAGCACTTCGTTGCTGTCGTGGATGTCGTAAGTGGTCTTGATGCCGCTGGTCTGGGTGAAATTGGCCAGCGTGTCCGGGGCGATGTAGCTGTTCCAGTTGGAAATATTGACGGTTTCGTCGGCACAAGCGGCCGCCGACGTTGCAGCGAGGGCGATCGCCAGGGTGAGCGTATTGATGCGCATGTTCTATCACCTGAAAGGAAGTGGCTTTTGTTCTTCTGCGGTACGCGGATTTTCAGATTTCTGTTCTGGCCCTGACCGCCTCCACGCGCATGCGAAGCATGGCACCGATGTCGAAGAAAGGACGCGGCGGCAACCAGCCGGGTTCGGCGCGCTGCATCACTGATTGCAACAGTGGCGAGTCAACGCCCGAGGCCAGTTCTGCCAGCAGTCGGCCCCACAAGGTTCCGCGCGCAACGCCGGAACCGTTGCAGCCCGCCACGGCGTACACGCCCTCTTCCACCCGGTCGAAATACGCCTGACCGCTGCGGGTAGCGCTCAAATGACCGGTCCAGGTGAATTGAATGTCGCGCTCGTCGAGGAAGGGAAAACGCCGCTGTAGTCCAAGAACGTGATGCTGGCGACGTTGCGCGAGTTCGCCGTTGGACAGGTCGCGCGTGCGGTATTCGGCGGTGTTGCGGATCATCACGCGGCGATCCGGGGTCAGGCGCACGGTGGCGCCGAGCGGCCGGGTCGAGAGCACGCCCCACGGCTCGACCGCGCCAATCGCCTGAAACTCGTGATCGGTCAGCGGCCGCGTCAGACTGGCGCTGAGCTCCATCGGGAAGGTACCGCTGTCGTTGATGCCGACCCGAGGAATAAACGCGTTCAGGCACACCAGCACTTTCTTCGCTTCAACGCTGCCGTTCGCCGCGTTGGCGCGCAGCCCGCCCTGACTCAGACGCTCGACACTGGCGATGTCGGTGTCCTCATACACGGTGATGTTGCCCGGCAGTGCGTTGAGCAAACCTTTCACATACTTGGCCGGTTGCAGCAGCGCATTGCCATGGCCACACCAGATCGCGGCGGCGTAGTGACGGGTACCGAGCTTTTGCGCCAACTGTTCGCCCTGCAGAAATTCGGCCCGGGCACCGAGCGCGCGCAACGTCGCCAGTTTGGCCTCGACATGATCAAGCTTGGCCGCGTCATTGACCGCAAAGTAATAACCGCTGTCGCGAAAGTCGCACTCGATCGCGTGCTGGCCGATGCGCTGACGGACTTCTTCGCTGGCCGCCCGGGAAATCATCGTGTCGGTTTCGAACCCGGCAAACCCGGCGGCGCCGATCAATTCACTGTGCGCCGGGTGTTCATGAGCAACGACGAACCCCGAGTTACGCGCTGAAGCACCTTGCGCTGCGCGCTTCCGGTCGACCACGACGATGCGCGCCTGCGGGTGCATGTCGGCGAGCGTGTGTGCGGCACTGAGGCCGGTAATGCCGGCGCCAATCACCAGCCAATCGGCCTTTTGCGCGCCGCTCAGGCGACCGCGCTCCGGCGAATGGCCAGCCTGCGCGATCCAGCCGCATATGTTTTCCATGCATCACCTCATAAGACTGTCGTTCAACGGCTTGCCTCTGTGTAAAGTGCATGCGTGAATCGCATGGACACCCTGAGAAGATCGCCGCCAGAGCTAGAATCTATAAGGTCTTCGTCAGACCAACCAACGTTATAAAATCATCGAGCCATTCTGAAATCGCATGGATAAAATTCGCCACGTACCGTCCCTTCAAGCCATGCAGGCACTGGTCGAAGTCGCCGATTCCGGCAGCTTCACCCTGGCGGCGCAGAAGCTGTGCCTGACCCAAAGCGCGGTCAGTCGGCAAGTTCAGCAATTGGAGGGCCACTTCAATGTCGCGCTGTTTATCCGTACCAGCCGCAGCCTGCGCCTGACCGCAGAAGGCGAGCAGGTGCTGGCCAGCGCGCGCAGCATTCTCGAACAACTGAAAAATCTCGAAGAGCGCCTCGCCCCACAGGAGCGGCCATTCCGCATCCGCATGCACGTGTCACTGGCGGTGCGCTGGCTGCTGCCCAAACTCAGCGACTTTTACCTCAGCCATCCCGAGGTTTCCTTGGCGATTGAAACGGTCGCCACCGAAGTGGTTGAGCCGGCCAGCGACAGCGACGCGTACATTTTGTATCTGCCGCAAGCGACCAGCGACCCGGCGTATCTGACGCTGTTTGCAGAAACGCTGGTGCCGGTGTGCGCGCCCAATCTGCCGGGCGCACCGCGATCAGTGGACGAGTTGCAGCGTTTTGCCTTGCTGCATCGCTCGGCTGATCGTCAGGCGTGGTTCGAATGGCTGGCGGCGAATAATGGAAAACCGCTGGAGGATTACCGACACATCCCGTTCAACCTTGATGAGTTGGCACTGGATGCGGCGGCGCGGGGGTTGGGCGTGGCGGTCACTGACATGACGCTGGCGGCGGAGTCGCTGGAGCGCGGCGTGTTGGTGGTGCCGTTCGGCCCACCGCTGAAAACCGGCGGCATTTATTCGCTGTGCTTGCAGCCGTCAGCGGCGACGCATCCGGCGTGTGCATCGGTGATGCAATGGTTCACCAAACAGACCGACACCCCACAATCCCCGTAGGAGCTGCCGAAGGCTGCGATCTTTTGATCTTGCCCTTAAAAAACCAGATCAAAAGATCGCAGCCTTCGGCATCTCCTACAGGTGTTCCGAGAACGTCTGCAGGTAGGCGAGCAGGTTGTCGAGTTTCTCTTCATCGCTCAGGCCCCAGAAAATCATCCGCGTGCCTGGCACCACGCCTTTCGGGTCTTTGAGATACGCCCTCAACGTGTCGGCATCCCAGGTCACGCCGGAGTTTTTCATCGCGTCGGAATAGACGTAATTGGCCGAAGTACCGGCAGGCCGACCGACGATGCCGTTGAGTTCCGGGCCGAAACCGGGGCGGGCCGACTCACCGACCTGATGGCAACCACCACACAAACGCGGGAAGATTTTTGCCCCCGCTTCAGGGTCGCCGGCGGCTTGGGCAGTTGAACAGGTGGCGATAAGGCTCAAGGCCAGGGACAGTAAGGCAGTGGTTTTCATCGAACGATCCAAAAAACAGGCGCTACACAATTGCGGCAAGCCTAACATTTTGTGCAAGGCAGTTTTTTACAGGTAAGCGCCGATGATCTTTCTGACGGTGATCAATGCCTGACGCAAAACGGCCATGTCCACCGAGCCCAGCGCCAGCCGGATCGCATGCGGCACATGGGCGGACACGGCAAACGGTTCGGCCGTGGTGACGGAGATCTGATGCTGCTGCAGTTCCACGACGATCTGATCGGCGCGCACATCTTCCGGCAGCGGCAGCCATAAAAAGTACGAAGACGGATGGCCGATGCACGACAGCCCTTTGAGCAATTCCGCGGCCAATTTTTGCCGTGCCTTGGCGTCATTGCGCTTCTGTTCCTCAAGCTCAATGACCGTGCCATCGTCGAGCCAGCCGCAAGCAATCGCGGTCATCACCCCCGGAGTGTTCCAGGTCGTGGCGCGAATGACGCGTTCCAGCGCCGGCACCATCCCCACGGGCGCGGCGATAAATCCGACGCGCAAACCGGTGGCGATGTTTTTCGACAGTCCGGACACGTACACCGTGCGCTCCGGCGCCAGATCAATCAGCGGGCGCGGTGGGTTTTCCACCAGAAAGGCGTAGGCCGCATCCTCGAGGATTGTCAGATCATGTCGTCGGGCGATCGCCAGCAGTTGTTCACGTTGATCAATCGGCATTACCCAACCCAGCGGATTGTGCAACGTCGGCATGCTGTAAACGGCGCGCACCGCACGCTGCCGGCAGAGCTTGTCCAGCGCAGGCAGATCCGGGCCGTGTTCGGTCGTGGGGATCGCCACCACTTCCAGATGCAGCGCTTCGGCCAGCACTTTGAACCCGGAATAGGTCAACGCGTCAGCGGCAATCACATCACCCGGTTTGAGCAACGCCATCAGCGTCACCGCCAGCCCTTGCTGCGCACCGTTGACGATCAGCACTTGCTCGGCCTCGACCTGCACGCCACGGCTTAGCAGATGTTGCGCAACCGACGCGCGCTCATGAGCGCGACCGGCGTGCGGCTGATAGCGCAGCAACGCTTCGAGATCGCCCGACAATGCCAACTGCCGCAGCGCCGTGCGCAACAGATCCGCCTGACCGGGCAACGACGGGTAGTTGAAATTGAGGTCGATCATGCCGACCGCGACGTCCTTCTGATCGATGCCCTGCCCCGGCGACAACGACGTTTCACGCACAAAGGTACCGCGCCCGGCCTCGCCACTGACCAGGCCCATTGCCTCCAGTTCGGCATAAACCCGTGAAGCGGTGACCAGCGCCAGCCCTTCGCTCGCCGCCAATTGCCGGTGCGTCGGCAGGCGCGTGCCCGGCGATAGGCGACCCGAGCGAATGTCATCGGCGTAAGTATCAACCAGCGTCTTGTATCGGGAGCGCGGCATGTCGACTGTATCCATGACAATTCTTTGATTGTCCTGATTCTCAGCCATAGGATTCAAATGACGCAACCCCACTTTTGAGCGCGACCTGGCATGGAACGAACCTCGAATCTGACGAACCCGGCACTGGAAAAAAGCAGCGGCTGGATCAACGGCTTTATTGGCGTGGTGATTTTCAGCGGTTCACTGCCGGCCACGCGATTGGCGGTGCTGGAGTTCGATCCGGTGTTTCTCACGGTATTGCGTGCCGCCATCGCTGGGGTATTGGCCGTGGCACTGCTGTGGCTGTTTCGCGAACGGCGCCCCACACGCGATCAGTGGCTGTCGTTGTTCATCGTGGCGATGGGCGTGGTGCTCGGATTTCCGCTGCTGACTGCGTTGGCATTGCAACACGTGACGTCAGCACATTCGATTGTCTTTATAGGATTGCTGCCACTGGCGACAGCGATTTTCGGCGTGTTGCGCGGTGGTGAACGGCCGCGTCCGGTGTTCTGGATTTTCTCGGTACTCGGCAGTGCGCTGGTGGTGGGGTTTGCGATCTCTCAAGGCCTGACCGCTTCGCCCACCGGCGACTTGCTGATGCTGGCCGCCATCGTCGCCTGTGGTCTGGGCTACGCCGAAGGGGCGAAACTGTCGCGCAGCCTCGGCGGCTGGCAGGTGATTTGCTGGGCGCTGGTGCTGTCGCTGCCGCCAATGGCCGTGCTCAGTCTGTGGCTGGCGCCCGCCTCGTTCAGCACCATCAGCCTGTCGGCATGGCTGTGTCTGGGCTATGTGTCGCTGTTCAGCATGTTGATCGGTTTTGTGTTCTGGTATCGCGGTCTGGCGCGGGGCGGGATTGCGGCGGTGGGTCAGTTGCAGTTGTTGCAGCCGTTTTTTGGTTTGGCGCTGGCGGCGACGTTGCTGCATGAACACGTCAGCGTCGGCATGCTCGCGGTGACGTTGGGCGTCGTTCTGTGTGTCGCCGGGGCGAAGAAGTTCGCCAAATAATCCCTAAGCGCCAGCCTTCCACTCGCGCGGGCTGAGCCCGGTCTTGCGGCGAAACGCGCGAGCCAGCGCCGAAGGGCTTTCGTAACCGACCTCTGCAGCGATCAGCGCAATTGGCTTGCCCTCGCGCAAACGTTTCTGCGCCAGGCTGACCCGCCAGCTCAGCAGATAATCAGCCGGCGTCTGCCCGACCACGCGGCGAAACTGCTCGGCAAAACTGGCGCGCGACAGGTTGGCGACGCTGGCCAGCTCGGCCACGCTCCACGGTTTATGCGGCTGCTCGTGCATCTGGATCAAGGCCCGCGACAAACGCGGATCGGCCAGCCCGGCCATCATCCCCGGTTGTTGATCGCGACTGCTGATGAGGTGGCGCAACAGCAGAATCACCAGCAGTTCAAACAGCCGATCCATCACCGCAACCCGCCCGCAGTGTCCTTCGAAGGCTTCCTTGAACAACCACTCCAGCGTGCTGCCGAGTTCGGGAATGTCGCTGAGTTTCAGCACCAGATAATCCGGCAACGCGGTGGCGAGTGCATTGCCCGATCCGCCGTCGAACGTCAGCGTGGCGCAGACCACGCGGGTGTCCATGGACTCGTCGGCAGACATTCGATGGGGAAACGGTCGCGGAAAGAAAATCAGCGAGGGTTCACTCAGCCTGAGCTCGCGTTCGTTACCCGGCCTGAGCAGCAACTCGCCCGCCTGCAACAGATGCACATGCCCGCACGGCTCGCCTTCATGCACGCTGATGCCGCAAAACGCGCCGCTGTGAAAGGTGCCGGCATTCACACCGAAGTGGCTGAGCAAAGTAGAAAGGCGATCCATTGGGCGACTCCTGCGGGCGAATCTGGACGATCTGCCGCATATCGTCGACGATTTGCCGCCAAAGCACCAGTTGCGCTCACTAACATTCATTCCATCGCCGACGCAGTTCGCGCCGGACTTTCGGAGAATCACCATGAGCCGCATCAACGCCATCAGCCTCGAAACCGCCACCGACGCCACCCGCGCCGTGCTGGAAGGTGTGAAGAAGAAAATCGGTTTCCTGCCGAACCTGTTCGCCACACTGGCCAAGGCACCGGTCGCGCTCGACACCTACGTGCAGGCATCGGCGACACTGGGCAAATCGTCGCTCAGCGCCAAGGAAAAAGAAGCGGTGTATCTGGCGACCTCGCAGGTTAACGGCTGCGATTACTGCCTGGCGGCGCACACCTTTTTCGGCAGCAAGGCCGGGTTGTCGGCCGAGGACATTGTCGCGGCGCGCCAAGGTGAACTGAACGCCTACGCCGCCCTCGCCTATCAATTGACGGAAAGCCGTGGCCACTTGAGTGACGAGCAGATTGCCGCCGCTCGCGCTGCGGGGATTGATGACAGCAAGATCATCGAAGTGATTGCCGTGGTGGCGGTGCAGACCCTGACCAACTACCTGAACAACGTGGCGCTGACCGAGATCGACTTCCCGACCATCGACGCCTGATTAGAAGCCCCGTGTAACCCTCGTGGCGAGGGGATTTAGCGAAACGTCGCACCGCCCCGTTGGACTGCGCAGCAGGCCCCTGTTTTCTAGTTAAAAGAGGGATCGCTTCGCAATCCATCGGGGATAAATCCCCTCGCCACAAGTCCACATTCATCACAAAGTCGTGTAGCGCCGTGTGTCAGTCATGATCGACGCCGGCGCGCTTGAGCAGTTTTTTGCAGCGCTCGGACAAGTGGAACACCTGCAGATCCTTACCCGCTTTGGCGTAACGCTCACGCAAGGTTTTCAGCGCGGCAATTGCCGAGTAATCGACAAAGCTCAGATGTCGGCAGTCGAGGGTGACCTTTTGCGGATCGGTCGCCGGGTCGAACTGGTTGAGGAACGGCGTGGTCGAGGCGAAAAACAGCGTGCCGTGCAGGCGATAGAGTTTGCTGCCATCCGCTTCCAAATGCTCATCGGCGTACAACTCGCGCGCCTGCTGCCAGGCGAAATTCAGCGCAGCGATGATGATGCCGCACAGCACAGCGGTGGCCAGATCGGTGAACACGGTGATGGTGGTCACGGCGATGATCACCAGCACATCGTTGAGCGGGACTTTGTTGATGACGCGCAACGAAGCCCAGGCGAAGGTCTGCTGCGAGACCACGAACATCACGCCGACCAGCGCCGCCAGCGGAATCCGCTCGATCAGCGGCGACAGAAACAGAATGAACAACAAAATCAGCACGCCCGCGACCACGCCGGACAACCGTCCGCGTCCGCCGGAGCTGAGGTTGATCACGGTCTGGCCGATCATCGCGCAACCGCCCATGCCGCCAAACGCGCCCGAGACCATGTTCGCCGCGCCCAGCGCCACGCATTCACGATCCGGGTAGCCACGGGTTTCAGTGATTTCGTCGGTGAGGTTCAGCGTCAGCAGTGTTTCCAGCAGCCCGACCAGCGCCATCAGAATCGCGTAGGGGGCGATGATGCGCAGGGTTTCGAAAGTCCACGGGATGTCCGGCAAGGCGAAAGTCGGCAGACCACCGGCGATGTGCGCCATGTCGCCGAGGGTGCGGGTCGGCAGGCCGAACAGATAGACCAGCAGGCCGACGCCAAGAATCGCTACCAGCGCCGGCGGCACCGCTTTGGTCAGGCGCGGCAGGATGTAAACGATCGCCATGGTCAGCGCCACCAGCCCTGCCATCAGGTACAACGGCGTGCCGCTGAGCCATTCCTCACCGTTCTTGAAATGCTCCAGTTGCGCCAGGGCAATGATGATCGCCAGACCGTTAACGAAGCCGAGCATCACCGGGTGCGGCACCATCCGCACCAGTTTGCCCAAGCGCAGCAAACCGAACGCCATCATGATCAAACCGCCGAGCAGCACGGTCGCCAGCAGGTATTGCACGCCGTGCTGCACCACCAGCGCAACAATCACCACCGCCATCGAACCCGCCGCCCCGGAGACCATGCCCGGCCGACCGCCGAACAAAGCGGTCAGCGTGCAGATGATGAAAGCACCGTACAGGCCCATCAGCGGATTGAGGTGTGCCACCAGCGCGAAGGCGATGCATTCGGGCAACAGGGCAAACGAGGTGGTGAGTCCGGCCAGGACATCGGCGCGCAGACGAATCGGTTTCATGGCTTACCTGACTGAGCGGCCAACGTCGGTGACCGCAGGTGTTCGGGGAAAAGTGGGTTGCGGATGTTACGGAATTGTCCCCGCAGCGGCCAGTGATCGCTGACAGTTATCGACCTGCGCTTTATGCTGGCGTGCTAAGTCTTCATCGAGTTCGAACATGTCTGCATTTTTAACCGCTCGCGAAGTTTGTCAGCGTTTGCGTGACGCGGCGCTTGATGTGCTCGTTTTTAAAGTATGCGAGGCGCCCTCCGCGTCCGGGCTGGTTGCCGTCGATATCGAAGGCTGGCGCTTGCTGCTGGATTTTGACGGCGGCCGGTTGCATCACTGTGAATACGCGCGCGATACCGATGGGCGCGAAGGCGCGCTCGACGGCTGGCAGCGTTATGGCACTGATCCGGTGAGTTTGCTCAGTACTTGGGAATTGGCGCAGATCGAACGATTGCTCGCAGCAGCAACGAACACGGTTGCTCGATGATGGCACTCTGCCCATAATCCGCATCCCTACATTCCCACGCAAGGAACTGCCGTGAAGAAGTCGCTGTTGTTGATCCCGCTGTTGGCGTTGTTGCTACAAGGTTGTGGCATGACCATGACCCGCTACGAGCCGAGCTACGAGAACGTGCAGAAGCTCAAGCAAACGCCGCCGCTGCATGCGATCAGCAATCCTCAGGTAACCGCCGAATCCGGTGAGGGTTCGTTGTCGGTACGCGCCAACCCGATTCGCTCGCCGTCGGGCAGCATCCCGGCACACATCCAGGATGCCATCACTGAAGAGCTGCGCAAGGCCGGTCTGCTTGATCCGCAAGCCCAGCGTCAGTTGAAAGTATTGGTGGTAAAAAACGAAATGTCCGCCGGCATGGGCACGGGTAACGGCAAACTGGCCGCGCGCTTCACGCTGCTTAACGGCAATGACGTGGTCTACGACGCGACCAAGGCTGTCAGCAGCCAATGGAGCAGCAGCTTCTTTGGTTTCATCGCGATCCCGAACGCGGTCAATGCTTACAACCCGATGTTGCGTGATCTGCTGAAGGATCTGTACAGCGATCCACAGTTCATTCAAGCGCTGAAGTAACAGACAAAAAAAGAGCCGCAATCGCGGCTCTTTTTTTTTCGCCTCACGCCCGTGGAATGCGGGTTTCGAGTGCGGAGTATTTCAGGCTGTTGCTTTCGACCATCTGCTTGAGCAGCGCGTTGACCTGACGGGTGAACGTGTCACTCATCGCGTCTGCCGGCGTATTCGCCATCAACGGGATGAACCAGATCCCCAACCAGGTGCCAATCGCATCGTGGTTGCTCGCGGCGGTCAGGGGTTGACCTTGCGGATCGAGATTTTCCAGGCTCATGCTGTACTGATCGGTAGCGTAAGCCGGAATGATGGTCATGCTGAAGCCGCTGATGAACGCCAGCACCATTTGCCCACCGTTAGGCGGATGGTTGTACACCTTCAAACGCAGATTGTAATCGCCCGGCTGCTTCTGGAACTCGTCCAGCGTGACACGACCGAACAGACCGGAATCGCTGAGGATTTTCTGCAACTGCGGCTTGAGGTGATCGCGCGCCTGCGGCACTTCAACGGCGGAAGCGCTTTTCGGCTCGCCCTGATAGAAGTCGAAATCCACGTAGACGTTTGGCTTGTTGGCGTAGTTGGCCATCGATGGCAGTTTCACCGGCGCCACTTCGTCTTTGGTGAAACTGGCACAACCGCCCAGTGTGAGCACCAGGCCCAAGGCCAGAATTTTCCCGAATTGCATGATATCCGTCCCTAAGTAAACACCGCCAAATGATGGCAATGAGCCTCCATCAAGAAGGCCGAGCGGATTCTAGAGAGACCTGTTGCTCGGGGAAAGCCTCAATTCGGGATTTTTCAGAAATAATTTCTCAACTTTCACGCAAGTCGAGCATATAGGTGTAGTAACCCGTATCGCGCACATACCCCAACGACTCGTACAAACCCTGCGCGGTGTAGTTGTCGGTGGCGGTTTCCAGCACCAACCCCTTCGCGCCGGTTTCCAGCGCAAACGCGCGGGCGGTGTTCATCAGCAGTCGGCCAACGCCGCGACCCCGGGCGGCCGGCGTGGTGAACAGGTCGCTGAGCAGCCACGTGCGGTGGGCGTCGATGGAGGAAAACGTCGGGTACAACTGCACAAATCCCAGCGCCTCACCGTGCTCATCCTGCGCCAAAAAAATCGCTGACTCACCCGCCGCCATGCGTTCGGCGATGAAGGCGCGCGACTGTGCCAGATTCGACGGTTGCTCGTAGAAACCCCGATAAGCGTCGAATAACTGCGCCACCGCCTCCAGCTGTGCGGTATCGGCGCGCAAAGCCTTAATCGTCATGATCCCTTCCTCGTTTATTCAATGATCGAAGCAGCATAGCGCTGTCTGTCGAGTAAGCTGGCTTCACCGCTATATAGTTTTGTATATTGCGAAACCGAAATCGCCAGAATCTTTCCATGTTGTTTATTCAGACTGTTTTTCCATGAGCGCCATCCGCGTACGCAACGAGCAGTTGATCCTCAACGCTGCCAGTGAAGAATTCGCCGCCAACGGCTTCGACGCCACCCAGACTCGCGACATCGCCGCCCGCGCCGGCGTGCCCAAGGCGAACCTGTATTACTACTTCCAGACCAAGGAAAACCTCTACTCGAAAGTCTTGCTGGGGTTTGTCGAACCGTTGCTGGAGGCGTCGGCGGTGCTGCGTGAAAGCGATGATCCGCTGGTGGGTTTGCGCGCTTACGTCGCTGCGCGGATTCGCATCGCCCGCGAGCATCCGGCGATAGCCAAGGTTTTCAGTGGAGAGTTGTTGCTCGGCGGGCGGCAGTTGCCTGATGAGTGCCGCGATCTGCTGCACGCTGAAGCGCGGCGGAATGTGGAGTGTCTGCGCAGCTGGATCGAGCGCGGTTTGCTGGCACCGGTGGATCCGGAGCATTTGATGCTGTTCATCTGGTCGGCGACGCGCACCTACACCAACATCGGCTGGCAGATGGGCCGGATCATGGAACGCGAAGAGCCGCTGGATGAGGATTACGAACGGGCGGCGGAAACGATTACGCGGTTGGTGCTGGAGGGGGTTGTGGCGCCGAGGGCTGGGGAGATTCGCGGGGTTTTGTTTGCGACTTGAACCGCAGAATGACCGCAGTACATCTGCAAACACAACCCCTGTAGGAGCTGTCGAGTGAAACGAGGCTGCGATCTTTGATCATGATTTTCAAGATCAACAGATCGCAGCCTCCGGCAGCTCCTACAGGGGGTGTGGTGTTTTCAAAACGTAATGGTTGCGGCGGGTTTTACGTCGATGCGGGCGACGGAGCCGGTCAGGTGCGCGAGGTCTTTGTTGTGTTCGGCGATGATGTCGTCGGCGCTCATCGGGCCGTTGTCGACGGTGGAGTGTGCGTCGGCGGCGAGCACTACGTCGTAGCCCAGTTGATGGGCCTGGCGAACGGTCGCGTTGATGCAATAGTCGGTTTGCAACCCGCAAATGACCAAGCGTTCGAAATCCTCGCTCGGCAGCAATTTGAGTAAATCAGTCTGGTAGAACGAATCGGGTGTGGTCTTGCGTACGCGTAAATCCTTACTCGACGTTTCCAGCCCTTCGGCCAGTTGCCAGCCTTCCGCGCCATGAGCCAACGGACTGTCCTTTTCTTCATGCTGAATCAGCACCACCGGTACCCCGGCCGTGCGCGCTCGGCGGCTGAGGCCGTTGATGGTGTCGATCACCCGGTGAATGTCATGGCACTCATACTCGCCCGAGCAGAGAGCTTGCTGGACGTCGATGATCAGCAATGCGGTGGTCATGATGAGCCTTCCTTGATCAGTCCTTGAAACAGGGGCGGAAGTGAGCCCGCCCCGTTTTTTTTCGCGCCTTAGTAACCCAATGACAACCCGGTATTACGCCGTGGATCGTTGGCACCGTAGAAGCGGTTTTTGCCAACCGGTTTACCGCCCAGCGACGGTGCGCCGACCAGAATCGCGGCGATGTGGTTGGCATCCTGCGGGCCGGCAAACTTGTGGCCCCAGCTCTCGAGAATCTTCTTCGTGTCGGGACTCGCCGCGAAGTCTTCGAGGTTGGTTTCCTCCGGCATCCACTGCTGGTGGAAGCGCGGCGCATCGACTGCTTCCTGCAGGCCCATGCCGTAGTCGATAACGTTGAGCATGGTCAGCAAGGTCGCGGTGATGATCCGGCTACCGCCCGGCGTGCCCACCACCATCACCACTTTGCCGTCCTTGGTGACGATGGTCGGGCTCATCGACGACAGCGGTGCCTTGCCCGGCGCGATCGCGTTGGCTTCGCCCTGCACCAGACCGTACATGTTCGGCACGCCGACCTTGGAGGTGAAGTCGTCCATTTCATCGTTGAGGATCACCCCGGTCTTGCTCGCCATCACGCCCGCGCCGAACCAGTCGTTGAGGGTGTAAGTGACCGAAACCGCGTTACCCCACTTGTCGACGATCGAATAGTGCGTGGTGTTGCTGCCTTCATGCGGTGCGGTACCCGGTTTCAGCTCGGCCGAGACGCCAGCCTTCTGCGGTTGAATCGAGTCGCGCAGTTTGGTTGCGTAGTTCTTGTCGAGCAGATGTTCGATCGGATTTTTGACGAAATCCGGATCACCCAGATAGCTGTTGCGATCCACGTACGCGTGGCGCATCGCTTCGATCTGGTAGTGCATGCCCTGGGCCGAATGGAAGCCCAGATCCTTCATCGGATAGCCTTCGAGGATGTTCATGATCTGGCAGATCACCACACCGCCGGAGCTTGGTGGCGGCGCGGAAACCACGTGGTAGCCACGGTAATCACACTCGACCGGCGCCAGTTCGCGGGTCTTGTATTTGTCGAGGTCGGCCTGGGTGATGATGCCCTTGTTGGCCTGACTCGACGTCACGATCGCATCGGCGACCCAACCTTTATAGAAGCCGTCGGCGCCTTTCTCGGAAATGGTGCGCAGGGTTTTAGCCAGATCCTTCTGCACCAGTTTCTGCCCGACCTGCATCGGTTCGCCGTTGTGCAGGAAGATCGAGCCAGAATCGCGGATGTCCTTTTTGAACACATCGGTGGCGTATTCCAGCAGCTCGACGTCGCCCTGCTCCAGTTCGAAACCGTCTTCAGCCAGTTTGATGGCCGGGGCGATCATGTCTTTGCGCGGCTTGGTGCCGTACTTGCTCAGCGCCAGTTCCATGCCGGACACGGTGCCCGGTACGCCGACCGCCAAGTGGCCGCGCGTGCTCAGGTCAGGAATGACGTTTCCTTCCTTGTCCAGATACATATTGGCGGTCGCGGCCAACGGCGCTTTTTCGCGGAAATCGAGGAAGGTCTTGCGTCCGTCGGCCAGTTGAATGGTCATGAAACCGCCACCGCCGAGGTTGCCGGCTGCGGGGTAAACCACCGCCAGCGCATAACCCACCGCGACGGCGGCATCCACCGCGTTGCCGCCGCTTTTCAACACATCGACGCCGACGTGGGTCGCCAGATGTTGCGCGGTGACCACCATGCCGTTTTCGGCAGCGACCGGTGCGACCGAGGCCGCGTGAGCCATCAGACAGCTGAGTGCCAATGAGGTCGCTAACAGCGATTTGGCCAAAGGTTCGTACTTCATGAGTCGATCTCTTTTTTGTTTTTAGGGTCTGTGCAAAACAGAGGCGAACGCTTCAAGAGCAACAAGCAGTATGGTCGCGATTGCGCATTGCGCCTCCCCACGCAGGCAGTATGCTGAGCGCCATCGATGCCCTGAACCGGAGCTGGCCTGCATGGCTTTTACCTTCACCACTCTGCCCTCGCCCGTCGGCGAGTTGAAGCTGGTCGCGAACGGTTCACGACTGGCGGCCATCCTCTGGGAAAACGACAAACCGAACCGCGTGCGCCTCGGGCCGATGAGCGCAGCACCGGACAATCCGATCCTGATAAAAACCGCTCGGCAGCTGCAAGAATATTTTTCCGGCACCCGCGATCGCTTCGATCTGGAGCTGGATTTTGTCGGCACTGAGTTTCAGAAACAGGTGTGGGCAGCGTTGCTGACGATTCCGTTTGGCGAGACGCGCAGCTACAGCCAGATTGCCGCGCAGATCGGCAATCCTTCAGCGGTGCGGGCAGTGGGCGCAGCAAATGGGCGTAATCCGATTTCGATTGTCGCGCCGTGTCATCGGGTGATCGGTGCGTCGGGGAAACTCACCGGGTTTGCGGGCGGGCTGGAGGCCAAGGAGCATTTGCTGACGCTGGAGGGAGCTTTAACATCAAAAGATCGCAGCCCGCGGCAGCTCCTGCATTTGCAATTCGATCTCCTGTAGGAGCTGCCGCAGGCTGCGATCTTTTGATCGACCCAAACTATTTGCTTTCGACCTGCTCCTGATACTCTTTTTCATACTGCCCGGCGAGCTGCACCTTCTGCTTCTCATTGAGCAATTTGCCCGCCATCTGGAAGAACTTCTGCTCTTCTTCCTCCAGGTGGTGATGCACCTTCTCCGACAACTTCTTCGCCGTCGCCAACCACGCCGGGCTCGACATCTCGGTCTCGTCAAGTTCTTCCATCATCTCGTCCATTTCATGGTGCTCGGAAATCGCGTGACGACTGAGGTCGACACCGGCATCGCACTCCATCAACGGAATGTAGAAGTGACGTTCTTCGGCGGTTTCGTGGGCTTGCAGTTCATCTTTAAGCAGTTTGTAAGCCTCAACCCGCTCCGGGGTGTCACCGCTGGTTTTGATCAGGCTTTTCGCGTAAGTGCGCTGGCGGTCGTGGCTTTCACGAAGGGCTTCAAAAATATTCATGGCGTGTCCTCATCAACCGCGTGCTGGAATGACGCTGTAAAAGCTAGACCGCGACGCGCGAGCGACGGTTCCACCGGTTTTGCGCAGGGACTTGGAAGCAGACCACCGGGCAGGATACGCTGGCGAATTATCCTACAAGGAAGTCCTGCATGAACTTGCGCATCGAGTTAACGCAAACACCCACGGAAGAACACCGCGCGGCCATTCTGGCGCCACTGCGCGCACATAACGTCTCCCAGGCCGGCCCATCGGTGTGGGAACCGATCGCGTTGCTGGTACGCGACGAGCACGACGCTGTGCTCGGCGGCCTGTATGGCCATACGTTTTATCGCTGGTTGTTCATTGAATTGTTGGCCGTGCCGATTGAAGGGCGCGGTCAGGGCATCGGTTCGAAACTGATGCAGATGGCTGAAGATTTTGCGCGAGAGAAGGATTGCGTGGGGATCTGGCTCGACACCTTTTCGTTTCAGGCGCCGGAGTTTTACAAGAAGGTCGGGTATACCGAGTGCGGCGAGATTGTTGATTATCCGCTGGGGCATAAGCGGCATTTTTTCCAGAAGCGGTTGATTGACTGAATGTGACGGCCCCTTCGCGAGCAAGCTTTGCTCCTACGGTGATCAATATCTGTAGGAGCAAGGCTTGCCCGCGAAGAAGCTCAGCTGCATCAACTGATGATTACAGGCAAGTCGCCAACGCCGCCAACCGCCGCTTCGCGACAAAATCATCTTTCTGCGCGTAGTAATTCAGCGTCGTCCCCGACGGCTCCGTGCTCAGGTCAACGAACGACTCCGCCGAACGGGTGTACACCGTCGAACCGCCCTTCTTGCCCGGTTGCAGATAAGCCCCCGCGTCCACGCCAAATACCGCCTCGTCCTGCCAGGCGAATTGCACGCACTGCGCCACGAGCTTCTCGGCTTTGTCCGAGGTCATGACTTTATAAGGCGCCTGGGTGCGCGCATCGTCCATCGCCGAACCTGCGCAACCGGCCAGAACCGTCGCCGCCAGCGCTACCATCAGAATTCGCATTGCATTCGCTCATTCAGAAAAAAGCGGACTGTATCACCGCCGCAAGCGGAAATCGTTCTGCTTTACTGCATTTATAGCGAGACAGGCACTCGCCGCTGCGGCAACCTAAGGTCATCAGCCTCACAAGGAAAACCCATGGCGCCTACCGATCAGCGACATGAACACGCCCTGAAACTGTTCCTCGACGCGCGCCCTGAACTGCGCGACAGCCTCGACCACCTCAATCCTCTGCTGGCTCAGGCCAAGGGCGAAACCCAGGCGCAATACCGCGAAGAACGTCTGCATGAGGCGTTTGAAGAAGAAGCGGACAAACTGGGGTTGTTCGCCTGGGAACTGACGTTGCAACTGACCGCTGATTCGCCTGAGGAATATCAGGCGCAGCGCCTGGAAGTGCATCGCGAGGTGGCGGAAATGGCCGGCATGGACTGGCTGGAATACTGCGACCTGTACGGGATAGAACCTTAACCGCCACGCCAAGGATCCTTTCGCCGATGCTGCCTTCCGCCTCGACTCATCGCGCCAGCCCCGGCCATCTGCACACGCAAAAATGGCGCGGACGCGTGGGTCTGGCGCTGGTCGCCAGCCTGTCGGTACTGGCCGGCATGACCGACGCCATTGGTTTCATGGCCAGCGGCGATTTCGTCTCGTTCATGAGCGGGAACACGACACGCCTGGCGGTGGCGATCAGTGAAGGTGATCTCGGGTTGACCTTGCGCCTGGTGATTCTTGTCGCAACGTTCATCCTCGGTAACGCCTTGGGTGTACTCGTCGCGCGCCTCGGTGGGCGACGCGCGCTGCCGCTGCTGCTGTGCATCGCCACCCTGCTCTGCACCTCGGCAGCGTGGCCGTTCGACGCGCAACTGCCGGCATTGCTCGCAGCGATCATTGCGATGGGCATGCTCAACGCGGCGGTCGAGGAAGTGAATGGCCTGCCGGTCGGGCTGACCTACGTGACCGGCGCGCTGTCGCGATTTGGCCGAGGACTGGGCCGCTGGATGCTCGGCGAACGGCGCAGCGGCTGGCGGGTGCAACTGGTGCCATGGAGCGGGATGTTTATCGGCGCCATTCTCGGGGCGGTGCTGGAACAGCATCTGGGCCTCAAAGCCATGTTTGTCAGCGCTGTGCTGGCCGCGATGATCGGCCTGCTTTCCCTCAGAATCCCGCGACGCTGGCAACTCGGCTACATGCCCCGCTAACCGCAAATCCCCTGTAGGAGCTGACGAGTGAAACGAGGCTGCGATCTTTTGATCTGGTTTTTTTAAAATCAAGATCAACAGATCGCAGCGTGCCGCAGCTCCTACAGGGATCGGGTTTGCGCGATCCTTTGGCGGCCACAATGCTTTATCATGGCCGCAGTTTTGCTGATCGAGTCCGTCATGAAGTTCGCCATCGCGTTGTTTTCCGCCGCCCATGCGCCCTCCTCGCGCCGTGCCCTGCTGTTTGCGCAGGCGGCACTGGCCGGTGGGCATGAGATTGTCCGGCTGTTTTTCTACCAGGACGGCGTCTACAACGCCTCCGACGCGGTGGTCGCCCCGCAGGACGAACTCGACTTGCCCAAGCAATGGCGCGCGTTTATCACCGAGCAGAAGCTCGACGGCGTGGTCTGCATCGCCGCCGCCCTGCGCCGTGGCGCCCTGAACGCGGAAGAAGCCAAGCGTTACCAGCGCGAAGCGATTTCGGTCAGCACGCCGTGGGAATTGTCCGGCCTCGGTCAGTTGCATGATGCGGTGCAAGATGCCGATCGCCTGATCTGCTTTGGAGGTGCGTGAGATGGCCAAATCCCTGTTGATCATCAGCCGCCAGTCGCCATGGTCGGGCCCCGGCGCCCGCGAAGCGCTGGACATCGTGCTGGCCGGCGGCGCTTTCGATCTGCCGATCGGTTTGCTGTTTCTCGATGACGGCGTGCTGCAACTCAGCGCCGGACAAAACGCGAAGGCACTGCAACAGAAAGACCTCAGCGCCAACCTGCAAGCGCTGCCGATGTTCGGCGTGGAAGAGCTGTTCTATTGCGCCGACAGCGCCAGCGCCCGTGGCCTCAGCACGTTGTCGCTGGACGAAGCCGAGCCGCTGGCCGCCGAGCAAATCACCGCCCTTATTGACCGCTACGACCAGGTGATCACCCTCTGATGTCGACTTTGCATGTGTTGTCTCATTCCCCGTTCGGCGACGATCGCCTGACCAGTTGCCTGCGCGTGATCGGCAGCGCTGATGCTTTATTGCTGTCCGGCGATGCGGTCTACGCGTTGCAACCGGGCACCGCGCCGTTCACTGCGCTGCACAACCGCCAGATCAAATTGTTCGTTCTGGCCGAAGACGCGCAGGCGCGCGCCCTCGAAGTTCCTGACTGGGCCGAAGTGATCGATTACCCGGCCTTCGTCGAACTGTCGATCCATCACGACAAGGTCAACAGCTGGCTATGAATTCCATGACCGTCGGCGCCCGCGCCATCGAACTGGACAAGGACGGCTTCCTCGTTGACCTCAGCGACTGGTCGCAGGATGTCGCCAGCGCCCTCGCCGCTGCCGAAGAGATTGAGTTGACCGCCGAACACTGGGAAGTCCTCGAATTGCTGCGCAGCTTCTACGCCGAATTCCAGTTGTCCCCGGCCACGCGTCCGCTGATCAAGTACACCGCGCTGAAACTCGGTGTGGAAAAAGGCAACAGCCTGCACCTGAACCGACTGTTCAAAGGCACCCCTGCCAAACTCGCCGCGAAACTGGCGGGCCTGCCCAAACCGACGAATTGCTTATGACCGACTTTCCAGCGCTGACCCTCGAAACGCCTGCTGAACATCCATTCGCCCAATTCGTACGCATCCTCGGCAAGGGCAAACGCGGCGCCCGTGATCTGACGCGCGAAGAAGCGCGTAAAGCCATGGGCATGGTGCTCGACGACAAGGTCGAGGACACCCAGCTCGGTGCGTTCCTGATGTTGCTGCGCCACAAGGAAGAAAGCGCCGAGGAAATGGCCGGTTTCACCGAAGCCTTGCGTGAACGCTTGCAGGCGCCTGCGCTGAATGTCGATCTGGATTGGCCGACCTACGCCGGTAAAAAGCGCCATCTGCCGTGGTATCTGCTGGCCGCCAAGTGCCTGGCGCAGAACGACGTGCGCATCTTCATGCACGGCGGCGGCGCGCACACCGCCGGGCGGCTGTACAGCGAGCAATTGCTCGGCGAGTTGAACATTCCGTTGTGTCGCACCTGGCAACAAGTCGGCACGGCACTGGACAACGGTGGCCTCGCGTTTATGCCGTTGGTGGACTGGGCGCCGCAGTTGCAGAACATGATCGATCTGCGCAACACCTTGGGTCTGCGCTCGCCGATTCATTCGCTGGCGCGGATTCTTAATCCACTGGGCGCACGCTGCGGGCTGCAAAGTATTTTCCACCCCGGCTACCAAGCGGTGCACCGCGATGCCAGCGGCCTGCTCGGCGACACAGCGATTGTGGTCAAGGGCGACGGCGGCGAAATCGAGATCAACCCGGATGCAAACAGCCACCTCTACGGCACCACTGGCGGCGAGAGCTGGGATGAGGAATGGCCGCAGATGTCGGCGCAACGTCACGTCAAACCTTCATCGCTGGATATTGAGCACTTGAAAGCCGTGTGGCGCGGCGACGTGGTCGACAGCTACCCACAAATGGCGCTGATCTCGACGATGGCGCTGGCCCTGCGCGGGCTTGGCCAACCGCGTGAACAAGCCTTCGAAACCGCCGAGCAATACTGGGCTGCGCGAGACAAATCGATTTAACCGATCATTCACGCCCGATCTTTGCGCTTTTTGTTCGAACTCACAGGAATAGACTCGACTCCAACGTTTACTGATTTACGGAGTCTTGATCATGGGTTTACTCGTCGATGGCCACTGGCAGGACAAGTGGTACGAAAGCAGCAAAGACGGCGCGTTCCAGCGCGAACAGGCACAACGCCGTAACTGGGTAACCGCCAACGGCGAGCCCGGCCCGAGCGGTGAAGGTGGTTTTGCCGCCGAGGCCGGTCGCTATCACCTCTACGTGTCACTCGCCTGTCCATGGGCGCATCGCACGCTGATCCTGCGCAAACTCAAAGGTCTGGAAAGTCTGATCGACGTTTCGGTGGTCAGTTGGTTGATGCTGGAAAACGGCTGGACGTTCGACAAAGCGCTGGGCTCGACCGGCGACAAGCTCGATGGCTTTGAATTCATGCATCAGCGCTACACCGCTGACACCGCCGACTACACCGGCCGCGTCACCGTGCCGGTGCTGTGGGACAAAAAGCTCAAACGCATCGTCAGTAATGAATCAGCGGAGATCATCCGCATGTTCAACAGCGCGTTTGATGGTCTGACTGGCAATGAGCTGGACTTCTACCCGGCGCCACTGCGCAGCGAGATCGATGCGCTGAACGATCGAATCTATCCAGCCGTAAACAACGGCGTGTACCGCGCGGGGTTTGCCACGTCGCAACAGGCCTATGAACAAGCGTTCGATGAGGTGTTTGCTGAGCTCGATCATCTGGAGCGGGTTTTAGGTGCGAATCGCTATCTGACCGGCGAGTACCTGACCGAAGCGGATGTGCGCCTGTTCACCACGATGATTCGTTTTGACGCGGTGTATCACGGGCACTTCAAATGCAACCTGCGGCGGATTGCCGATTACCCGAATCTGTCGAACTGGTTGCGTGAGGTGTATCAGCTGCCGGGGATTGGCGAGACGGTGGATTTTCAGCACATCAAGAACCACTACTACGGCAGTCACAAGACCATTAACCCGACGGGGGTTGTGCCGAAGGGGCCGGAGCAGGATTTCACGGCGGCCCATGATCGGGCGCGGTTGGCTGGGAAAGGGGGTTGGTTGAAGGGCTAACAGCAAAAATCAAAAGATCGCAGCCTTCGGCAGCTCCTACATGAGAATGCGTTCTCTGTAGGAGCTGCCGAAGGCTGCGATCTTTTGATCTGACTCAGACCTGCGCCTGAGCCCCTTCAAACCACGCCAGTTTCGCGCGCAGTTGCACCACTTCCCCCACGATCACCAATGTCGGCGCATGCACTTCATGCTCCGCCACCATGCGTGGCAGATCCGCCAGCGTGCCGGTAAAGACCCGCTGATTGACCGTGGTGCCCTGCTGAATCAATGCCGCCGGGGTATCCGCCGCGCGACCGTGCTTGATCAACTGCTCGCAGATCACCGGCAAGCCCACCAGTCCCATGTAGAACACCAGCGTCTGCGCCGGGGCGACGAGGTCGGCCCAGGGCAGATCGGTGGAGCCGTCCTTTAAATGCCCGGTGACAAAGCGCACTGACTGCGCGTAATCACGATGGGTCAGCGGAATCCCGGCATACGCCGCGCAACCACTGGCTGCGGTAATCCCAGGCACCACCTGAAACGGAATCCCGTGGGCCGCCAGTTCTTCGATCTCTTCGCCGCCACGGCCGAAGATAAACGGATCACCGCCCTTCAAGCGCACCACGCGCTTGCCGGCCTTGGCCAGATCAACCAGTTGCTGGTTGATCTGATCCTGCGGCACTGCATGATCTGAACGGCGCTTGCCGACATACACGCGCTCGGCATCGCGACGGCACAACTCAAGAATCGCTGGCGCAACCAAACGGTCGTACAACACCACGTCGGCTTGCTGCATCAGACGCAAAGCCTTGAACGTCAGCAGATCCGGATCACCCGGCCCTGCGCCGACCAAATACACTTCACCGGTGGTAACCGTTGCTTCGCCATCAATCTTGGCCTGCAACAGACGCTCGGCTTCGGCGCCCTGCCCGGCCAGTTGGCGGTCGGCAATCGGCCCCTGGAATACGTCCTCCCAGAATCCGCGACGCTGCTGCACATCCGGAAACAGGCTTTTCACCTGATTACGGAAACGTGCGGCGAGCCCGGCCAGTTGACCGTAAGTCGAGGGAATCCAGGTTTCGATCTTGGCGCGAATCAGTCGCGCCAGCACCGGCGCGTCGCCACCGCTGGACACGGCGATGATCAACGGCGAGCGATCGACGATCGCCGGGAAGATCACGCTGCACAAGGCAGGCGCGTCGACCACGTTGACCGGCACGCAACGCTTGTGAGCATCGGTGGAGACTTGTGCGTTCAGCGTTTCATCGTCGGTGGCGGCGATGATCAGCCCGCAACCGTCCAGATCCGCCTCGACGTAACCGCGCAACAGGCATTCGCCGCCGGAAGCTGCGACCAGCTCACGCAGCTGCGATTCGATTTCAGGTGCGACCACCCGCAGCAGCGCACCGGCATCGGCCAGCAGGCGGGATTTGCGCAAGGCAATTTCCCCCCCACCGACGACCAACACACGACTGCCGCGCAGGTTGTGAAACAGCGGCAGATATTTCATTTAGCCGATGACCTCAAGGCCACCCATGTACGGCTTCAGTACGTCCGGCACACGGATCAAACCGTCAGCCTGCTGGTAGTTTTCCAGCACGGCAACCAGGGTACGGCCTACGGCCAGGCCGGAACCGTTCAAGGTGTGTACCAGTTCAGGCTTGCCGGTTTCCGGGTTGCGGAAACGCGCTTGCATACGACGCGCCTGGAAGTCGCCGCAGTTCGAGCACGACGAGATTTCGCGGTACTTGTCTTGGCTCGGAATCCACACTTCGAGGTCGTAAGTCTTGACCGCGCTGAAGCCCATGTCGCCGGTGCACAGCGCCAGGGTGCGGTAAGGCAGACCGAGCAGTTGCAGGACTTTTTCAGCGTTGGCGGTCAGGCCTTCCAGCGCTTCCATCGAGGTCGACGGCTCAACGATCTGCACCATTTCAACTTTGTCGAACTGGTGCTGACGGATCATGCCGCGGGTGTCGCGACCCGATGCACCGGCTTCACTGCGGAAGCACGGGGTGTGGGCAACGAATTTGATCGGCAGCAGTTTCGAATCGACGATTTCGCCAGCGACGATGTTGGTCAGCGACACTTCGGCAGTCGGGATCAGGTACAGATCGGCTTCGCCTTCGCGGGCGATCTTGAACAGGTCTTCTTCGAATTTCGGCAGTTGACCGGTCCCCTGCAGCGCCGGCGCCTGAACCAGATAAGGCGTGTAAGCCTCTTCGTAGCCGTGCTCGTTGACGTGCAGGTTGATCATGAACTGCGCGAGTGCGCGGTGCAGACGGGCGATCGGGCCACGCAGCAGAGCGAAACGCGCGCCGGACAGCTTGGCAGCGGTTTCAAAGTCCAGCCAGCCGAACTTCTCGCCGAGGGCAACGTGGTCTTTCACTTCGAAATCGAAGGCAGTCGGGGTGCCCCAGCGGCGTACTTCGACGTTGTCGTCTTCGTCTTTGCCGACCGGCACGGATTCGTGCGGCAGGTTAGGAATGCCCAGAACGATCGAGTCCAGTTCGGTCTGGATCGCGTCCAGTTCGACTTTACCGGCACTCAATTCGCCCGCCATGCGCTCGACGTCCGCCATCAACGGCGCGATGTCTTCGCCGCGCTGCTTGGCCTGACCGATGGATTTGGAACGCGCGTTACGCTCAGCCTGCAGTGCTTCGGTGCGGGTCTGGACGGTCTTGCGCTGTTCTTCCAGCGCTTCGATGCGCGCGGTATCCAGGGCAAAGCCACGGGAAGCCAGGCGGTCCGCTACGTCCTGAAGGTTGCTACGTAACAGTTTGGAATCGAGCATGTCGGTTTCTCGTTATCAAAGTTTGGTCAAAGACAGGCCAGCCCACGTCGCGAGCAGCCCGCCGAATACGCTGAGTGCCGCATAGCCCAAGGCCAGCGGCACTTGCCCGCTTTCCAGCAGGCGCACCGTATCCAGTGAAAAGGATGAAAAAGTCGTCAGCCCCCCGAGGAAGCCGACCATCAACCCGGCACGCACCTCGATCGGCACTTCCGGGCGTATCAAAAACAGGCCATACAACACGCCAATCAGCAGGCAGCCCACGATATTAACGGCCAGCGTCGCGGTATAGAAGTGCCGCGGCCAATTGGCGTTGATCCAATTGCCGGTGGCGAAGCGCAACAAAGTGCCAGCAACGCCGCCGGCAGACACCGCGATGATCAATGGAAGCACTATTTTCTCCGCTGCCGAGGGCTTAAACGATCGAGTTGGGCGAGGTGGTTGAGCTTCTCGCCGATCTTCAACTCCAGGCCACGCGGCACCGGTTGGTAGAACGGGATCGGGTCGAGTTCGTCCGGGAAATAGTCTTCGCCGGCGGCATAAGCGTCCGGTTCATCGTGGGCGTAACGGTATTCGTCGCCGTAGCCCAACTGTTTCATCAGTTTGGTCGGCGCGTTGCGCAGATGCAGCGGCACTTCCAGCGAACCGTGTTCGGCGGCGGCGCGCAGGGCAGTTTTGAAACCCATGTACACCGCGTTGCTTTTCGGCGCGCAGGCCAGATAGGTGATGGCTTGCGCCACGGCCAACTCGCCCTCCGGACTGCCGAGGCGCTCCTGCACTTCCCACGCGGCGAGGCACAGGCTCAGCGCGCGCGGGTCGGCATTGCCGATGTCTTCGCTGGCCATGCGCACCACGCGCCGGGCCAGGTACAGCGGATCGCAACCGCCGTCGATCATCCGTGCGAACCAGTACAGCGCGCCGTCGGGGTTGGAACCGCGTACGGATTTGTGCAGCGCCGAAATCTGGTCATAGAACGCTTCGCCGCCCTTGTCGAAGCGCCGACGCGTATCGCCGAGCAGACTCTGCAGCAGATCAATGCCCATCTCGCTGTTGTCGTCGGCCAGGTCGGAGGCGTTTTCCAGCAGATTAAGCAAACGCCGGCCATCGCCATCGGCGGCGGACAGCAGCATCTGGAAACCTTCGTCGCTGAGGGTCAGGTTGCGCTTGCCCAGCCCGCGCTCTTCGGTGAGCGCGCGGTGCACCAGTTTGCGCAGCGCCGCTTCGTCGAGGCTTTTCAGCACGTAGACGCGGGCGCGCGACAACAAGGCGTTATTGAGTTCGAACGAAGGGTTTTCGGTGGTGGCGCCGATGAAGATCAGCGTGCCGTCTTCAACGTACGGCAGGAATGCGTCCTGCTGCGACTTGTTGAAACGGTGGACTTCATCGACGAACAGAATTGTGCGCTTGCCGTATTGGCCAGCCTGCTGCTTGGCGATTTCAACCGCCTGACGGATCTCTTTGACCCCGGCGAGCACTGCTGAAACGGTTTCGAAGTGCGCGTCTGAAACTTCCGCGAGCAACCGCGCCAACGTAGTTTTACCCACGCCCGGCGGGCCCCAGAAAATCATCGAATGCAGGGCACCCTGCTCCAGCGCCTCACGCAGAGGCTTGCCGCGAGCGAGCACGTGCTCCTGACCGACGTACTCATCCAGATTGGTCGCACGCAAACGCGCGGCCAGTGGCTGGGCAATCGGTGCACTGCGAAACAGATCCATCACGTAGCGTTGAAACCTCTATTTGAATCCGGTCGATCAGATGGCCATTGTGGGAGCGGGCTTGCTCTCGAAAGCGGTATGTCAGACAACTATTTTGTTGAATGTTAAATCGCATTCGCGAGCAAGCCCGCTCCCACAGGATTTTGCATTTTACTCTTGGATCACGTCCGCACCTTTGGGGATGTCGAACTTGAACTTGGAGGCCGGTACCGGCTCGTTGGCCTTCACCCCGGTGAACAGGATGTTGGTGCGTTGGCCGACGCTGTCGATCAGTTGCATGTCGTTGAGCAAACCGTTGCGGAACGACAGGCGCAGGTTGTCGAACAGGGTGTCTTTGGTTTTCGGCTTCAGCGTGAAGTCGATCACGCCGCCCGCTTCTTTCGCGGTGATGTCGAAGCTCTGGCTGATCTTCGACACGTCACCGGACAGCAACAGCGCCGGGGTCTGGGTCAGACGCTCGTCGAGTTTCTTGATGGTCGCCTGTTCCAGATCCGGATCCCACAGGGTGACTTTCTTGCCGTCGGAAACCATGGTCTGCTCGGCCGGCGCGTTGGTGTGCCAGTAGAACAGGCCCGGGCGCTGCAGGGTCATGTTGCCGGTGGTTTCCTGCAACTGGGTGCCGCCGCCGTCGAGGGTCAGCTGCGAGAAGTTGGCGGTCAGGGTTTTCGATGTTTCCAGCAATTGGGTCAGACGCGCCACGTCCTTGTCATCGGCGTGAGCCGTGAGGGTGGTCAACGCCAGTACTGGCAACAGCATGCGGATAAGACGCATGGGAGTCCTCTTGAATACTCGTTGGGAGAGCGGCGGAACATCATTGTCCCGCCTCTTGCTTCTGGCTTCAGTCGCGAACCGGGCCCGGGGCCAGGACTTCACGCGAACCGTTGGTGTTCATTGAGGTGACGACGCCGGCCATTTCCATGGCTTCGATCATCCGGGCGGCGCGGTTGTAGCCGATCTTCAGCTTGCGCTGCACAGCAGAAATCGAGGCGCGACGGCTTTCGAGGACGAATTGCACGGCTTCGTCATACAGCGCGTCAGCTTCCGGATCATCGCCATCGCCGCCACCGCTGCTGCCTTCAAAGCCGCTGCCCGCCTCTTCGACACCGTTGAGGATGTCGTCGTTGTATTCAGGAGCGCCGCGCAGTTTCCACGCTTCCACCACACGGTGAACTTCTTCGTCGGAGACGAACGCGCCGTGAACCCGGATCGGCAGGCTGGTGCCCGGCGGCATGTAAAGCATGTCACCGTGGCCGAGCAATTGTTCGGCGCCGCCCTGATCGATGATCGTCCGGGAGTCGATCTTGCTCGACACCTGGAATGCCATGCGTGTCGGAATGTTCGCTTTGATCAAACCGGTGATCACGTCCACCGACGGCCGCTGGGTCGCGAGGATCAAGTGAATACCGGCCGCACGCGCCTTCTGCGCAATACGGGCGATCAGTTCTTCAACCTTCTTGCCGACGATCATCATCATGTCGGCGAATTCGTCGACGACCACGACGATGGTCGGCAGCTTCTGCAACAGCGGTGCTTCGTCGTGAATGCTTTCGCGCTTGTACAGCGGATCGCTCAACGGCTCGCCGGCGTCCTGCGCTTCCTTGACCTTGGCGTTGAAGCCGGACAGATTTCGCACGCCCATCTTCGCCATCAGCTTGTAGCGGCGTTCCATCTCGGCAACGCTCCAGCGCAGGGCGTTGGCAGCGTCCTTCATGTCGGTCACGACCGGGCACAGCAGGTGCGGAATGCCTTCGTAGATCGACAACTCCAACATCTTCGGGTCGATCATGATCAGCTTGGCGTCTTCCGGGCCAGACTTGAACAGGATCGACAGGATCATCGCGTTCACGCCCACCGACTTACCGGAACCGGTCGTACCGGCCACCAGCAAGTGCGGCATCTTCGCCAGGTCAGTGATGACCGGCTTGCCGCCGATGTCATGGCCCAGCGCCAGAGTGACCGGCGATTTGAAGTTGTCGTACTCAGGCGTCGACAGCACTTCGGAGAAACGCACGATCTGCCGGTCTTCGTTGGGAATCTCGATACCGACCGTGGTCTTGCCCGGAATCACCTCAACCACCCGCACACTGGTCACGGCCAGCGAACGCGCAAGGTCTTTGGCGAGGTTGGCGATGCGGCTGACTTTGACGCCGGCGGCAGGCTGAATTTCGTAACGGGTAATCACCGGACCCGGGTGGATCGAGTCGACGGTCACTTCAACACCGAATTCCTTGAGCTTGATCTCCAGCAAGTGGCCGACCGCTGCCAGGGATTCCGGCGAATAATTGAGTTGTTTCTTTTCCGCCGGATCGAGGATCGAGATCGGCGGCAAGGTGCCTTCCACGGCGCTGTCGACAAACAACGGCACCTGTTTCTCTTTCTGCACGCGTTTGCTTGGCTCAGGCGCTTTGGCCGGCGCCGGAGCGATGACTGGCGGAACCTGTTTCTCGCGATCGGACATGTGCTTGCTCAGCGCTTGCTCACGTTCGATCAGGCGTTCTTTGACTTTGGCCTGCTCGCGCTTGTCGGTCACCGTCGGCGCGACCACGTCATGCACGCGATCATCGACCTCACGCAGTTGCGCGACCAGTTGCTTGCGCTCGGTACGCGCGGACCACCAGCGATTGAGCGCGCCCTGGAACAGTTCAAACAGGTCGAGGGTGATCTTGCCGGTGATGTCCATCACCTTGAACCACGACAGGTCGGTGAACACCGTCAGACCAAACAGGAACAGCGCGATGAACAGCAATGTGCTGCCCTGAATGTTCAGTGCGTTCTTCGCCAGATTGCCGAGGCTTTCACCCAACGCACCACCGGCACCGGCCGGCAGACCCGACGCGGCATGGAAATGCAGATGCGCCAGCGCAGCGCCGGACAGCACCAGAAACACCAGACCGATGAGGCGCCAGGAGAACAGCCAGCCGCTCCACTGCCACGGTTCGTGGCGTTGACGGAAGATCTGATAAGCCTTGATCGCCAGCAGCAACGGGAAGATGTAGGCGAAGTAACCCAGCACCATAAACAGGATGTCAGCGCTGTAGGAGCCCGCCGGGCCGCCGAAATTCTGTACGTCGTCGATCTTGCTGTTGTGGCTCCAGCCCGGATCGTCCTTGCCGTAGGTGAGCAAGGCCATCATCAGGAACAGGCACAAAGCGCCGATGGCGATCAATGCACCTTCCTTGAGCCGGTAGTGCAACTGTTGGCGCCAGAGCGGAACGACTGTTTTGGGTGCTGCGGTGGATTTCTTCAAAACGCTACTTTTCCTGCGCCAATGGCGCGTCCATCTATTGAATGACGATAAAAAACTGCCCAATCCAGGCAGGTAACAAAGTGAACGAGCGCAACTGAGACTACTTTTAACACTGCGCCGTGGCTTTTAAAAACACGGCACAACACGAATATTCTGTAACAGCCCGGCATTGTACGGGTTTGTACGTGCGATGCCATGCTTCAAACCCCAGGGTAAAGCATAGTCAAGCACACAAAACCCGCGGGCCAATTTGAGCATGCATTACCTTTTGTGACAAAGGCTTATGAGGTGTATTTGATGAACGCAGCGAAGCATTCACGCCTGATCATCCTCAACTCCGGCCCGGCGCTGATGGAACGCTTGCATCAACACGCCACACGGGCTGCCATAGCGATCGATTACGACCACAGCCTCGACGCCAAGTTGCAGCCGCGTCCATTCGGCTGCATGAGCGAGCAGTCTCTGGACGACATTCCTGTCATTTAACGGCACACTTTATCGCGGGCCGAACAGCCCGCC
>NZ_CACSJY010000054.1:0-39418 GCF_902706155.1 Pseudomonas sp. 18058 | reverse complement strand
GCGTCGGCACACATTGCACTGATGTGGCTGACACACCGCCTTCGCGAGCAAGCCCGCTCCCACATTTTGTTCATCAGGGTGTCAGTGAGGTGTGATCTGATTTGCCCGCGCAACGTCTAGCCCCAGTGTCCCCGCAATCCCACGGGGCGAGACTTCGGAAACCGGCATGCAAGCGCTGTTGAACGAGATCCTTGACGCTGTCCGTCCTCTGATCGGACAGGGCAAGGTGGCTGACTACATTCCCGCCCTCGGCACTGTGCCGGCCAATCAATTGGGCATCGCCGTGTACGGCAACGACGGCGAAATGTACTGCGCCGGCGACGCCGACACGCCGTTCTCGGTGCAGAGTATTTCCAAGGTGTTCAGCCTGGTGCAGGCCATCGAACATTCCGGCGAAGCGATCTGGGAACGCCTCGGTCATGAGCCGTCAGGCCAGCCGTTCAACTCGCTGGTGCAACTTGAGTTTGAACGCGGCCGCCCGCGCAACCCGTTCATCAATGCTGGTGCGTTGGTGATCTGCGACATCAACCAGTCGCGCTTCGCCGCGCCGACCCTGTCGATGCGCGATTTCGTGCGGCGCCTGTCGGGCAACCCGCAAATCATGATCGACAGCAAAGTCGCCGACTCCGAATATCAGCACCGCGCACGCAATGCGGCGATGGCGTATCTGATGCAATCGTTCGGCAACTTTCACAACGACGTTGAAGCAGTGCTGCGCAGTTACTTCAGCCATTGCGCATTGCGGATGAACTGCATCGACCTGGCGCGGGCGTTTTGCTTTTTGGCCAACGACGGTTTTTGCAAACACAGCGGCGAGCAGATTCTCGCGCGGCGGCAGACTCAACAGGTCAACTCGATCATGGCCACCAGTGGGCTGTATGACGAGGCGGGCAATTTTGCTTATCGCGTGGGTTTGCCGGGCAAGAGCGGCGTCGGTGGCGGGATTGTCGCGGTGGTGCCGGGGCAGTTCACCGTGTGCGTGTGGTCGCCGGAGCTGAATGCTGCGGGTAACTCGCTGGCGGGGATGGCGGCGCTGGAGATGCTTAGCGCCAGAATTGGCTGGTCAGTGTTTTAACCCAAACACCACAACCCCTGTGGGAGCGGGCTTGCTCGCGAATGCGGTGTATCAGCTATTGATTCGTGTACTGGCACACTGCATTCGCGAGCAAGCCCGCTCCCACAGGGTTTTGTTGGTCATTGGGTTTTGTGTTGCCTGTTGGGAGGGTGTTCCTATACATTTTCCGGCCGCTCCCTGCATGGTGAATCCGCTTCATGTCTCTTGCACTCGAACGTCTCGTCGCTGGCACCCCGATCCCTTTCGCTGGCAACCGCGTCACCGTGGTCAGCCCCGAACTGGCCGCGCGGTTTCAGCCCGGAGACCACCTGCTGGTCGAGCAGGTGAGTGGCGAGTTGCTGCTGATTCCCGTGGTCGATCAACAAGCGGCCTCGGTGGCGATCGAACGCGCGGCCTCGGCTTTCACCGCGTTGTCGGCGGTCTCTGACGAAGCGATCAGCCAATTCTTCGATCTGTTTGCACAACGTCTCGAAACTACAGCGTGTTGGGCGCAGATCGAAGCGGCGAACCTGGCCGACATCGAACGTGCCAAATCCCGCGGCCGCTCCACCACCCGATTGCTCGCCGATGAACGCATGCGCCGCGACATGATCGCCGGCCTGCGCGCCTGGCGTGATGCCGCCGCGACGCGCGGCAAAATCATCAGCAGCGTCGAGCACGATGGCTGGAAAGTTGAGCAAGTGGTCTCACCGCTGGGCATCGTCGCATTTGTCTTTGAAGGTCGACCGAACGTGTTCGCCGACGCAGCCGGCGTATTGCGCACCGGCAACACCGCCGTGCTGCGCATTGGCAGCGATGCCTTGGGCACCGCGCAAGCCATCGTCACCCACGCCTTGAATCCAGCGCTGGCCGAGGCAGGTTTGCCGGCCGGTGCGGTGTCGTTGGTGGAAAGCGTCAACCACGCCGCCGGTTGGGCGATGTTTGCCGACCGGCGTTTGTCGCTGGCCGTGGCGCGCGGCTCGGGCCGTGCGGTGAGTCAATTGGGCAGCATCGCCCAGCAGGCCGGCACCGCCGTCAGCCTGCACGGTACGGGCGGGGCGTGGCTGATTGCCGATCGTGACGCAGACGCCAAACGCTTCGCCGCGGTGGTGCGGAATTCGCTGGATCGCAAAGTGTGCAACACGCTGAACGTCTGCCTGATCCAGCGTGAGCGTGCAGCAGAATTGGTGCCGCTGTTTCTTGATGCGCTGCAGCAGGCCGGCACCGCACGCGGTCAGGGCTGCAAATTGCACATCGTCGAGGGCAGTGAAAGTTACCTGCCGAGTGAATGGCAGAACGCGACGGTCGAGGTGTATCGCGCCGAGGGTTATCAGACTGAAGCCTTGGCTGAACCGCTGGCGCAATCGGCATTGGGCCGCGAGTGGGAATGGGAAGAAACCCCGGAAGTCAGCCTGATGATCGTTGACGATCTGGATCAGGCGATTGCGCTATTCAACCGCTATAGCCCGCAGTTCACGGTGTCGTTGATCAGTGAAGATGCGGCGGTTCAAGAGCGTTTTTACAACGCGGTGAATGCGCCGTTTGTGGGCAATGGCATCACCCGTTGGGTCGATGGGCAGTACGCGCTGAACAAGCCGGAACTGGGGCTTTCGAACTGGGAGAGCGGGCGCTTGTTTGCACGCAGCGCGATTCTTTCGGGGGATGGCGTGTTCACGGTGCGCAGCCGCATGAGCCAGATCGACCTGAGCGTAAAACGCTAACCCCCATCGACACGATTCGCTTCCTGTAGGAGCTGCCGAAGGCTGCGATCTTTTGATCTTGTTTTTTAAGATCAAGATCAAAAGATCGCAGCCTTCGGCAGCTCCTACAGGGGTGTTTCAGGCTGCGTCAGCGCTGTTTGCGTAAACCGCACACGTCGCCGGCTGTTCCGCTAACGGCACAAACGTGCGCCGATCCGATGACAGCGCATCGATCGATCCCGTCTCGATGTCATACACCCAGCCATGCAGATTCAGCAGGCCTTTCTCCTGGGCCAGGCGCACGCTCGGGTGCGTCTGAATATTCGCCAGTTGCGCAATGACATTTTCGCGCACCATCGAACTCAACTTCGCCGCATCACTGGCATGCGCTCGCGCTTCATTCACCACTTTCGCCGACTCGGCATGCTGCAACCAGCCGCTGACGGCGGGCAGGTGATCCATGCATTTGCACTGGGCGATCGCGGTCATCGCGCCGCAATCCGAATGCCCGCAAATCACAATGTCGGTCACACCGAGCACGGCAACCGCGTATTCCACCGTGGCCGAAACCCCGCCCGGATGCGGGCTGTAGGACGGCACGATATTGCCGGCGTTGCGGATCACAAACAGCTCACCGGGCTCTTGTTGGGTCAGCAATTCCGGCACGACTCGGCTGTCGGAACAGGTGATGAACAAGGTGCCGGGCTGTTGGGTGGTCGCCAGGTGTTTGAACAGTTCGCTGCGTTGCGGAAAGGCTTCGTGCTGGAATTTCAAGAAACCGTCGATCAGGGCTTTCATGTGCGTGTCCTCTTCAGGGGCGATCGAATGGTCCGCACGCGGGGTGCGGGCCGGGGCAGATCAGAACGGACGCAGCGGCAGGAATTTGCCGTCGAGGGTAACCACGGCGCGAGAACCGCCTTCCGGGTCTTCGACTTTTTTGATGTCGAGTTTGAAGTTGATTGCGCTGATGATGCCGTCGCCGAACTGCTCGTGAACCAGTGCTTTGAGGGTGGTGCCGTAGATCTGAATCATCTCGTGGAAGCGGTAGATGGTCGGGTCGGTCGGCACACCACTGAGGCTGCCACGCAGCGGGATGATTTGCAGCGATGCAATCGCATCGGCGTCCAGCTCCAGTTTGTCGCCGACGACCTGAGCAGCATTTTCCGGTAGCGGGTGCTGGCCGAGCAGGGCAGCGGTGACGTAGGCCAGGCTCAGACCAGTGCCGTCGGCAAGATCCTGCCATGAGAGATTTTTGCGCGCCTTGATGTCGAGAATGCGAGTGGTCAGGGCCAGGCTTGCGTCGTTGTAGGCGTGGGACTGTTGCATGGTGTCACTCCTTTCAGGGTTGGCTTGCTGTGTGGGAGCAATCTTCTGCCGATTGATCCATAGCGTCCAAGACCGATATACAATGCTTCGCATAAGCCCTGCCTATTAATGGTGTGCCCCATGCTGCTGCGACATTTGCGATACCTGCTGGCCGTTGCCGATCACGGCGGCTTTACCCGTGCGGCCGAGTCGCTGCACGTGTCGCAGCCGACGCTGTCGCAGCAAATCCGCCAGTTGGAAGAAACCCTTGGCGTGACGCTGTTTGATCGGACGTCGCGCACAGTCAAACCCACCGATGCCGGCGAGGCTTACATCGAATGCGCGCGGCGGGTGTTGGTTGAGCTGGAGGCGGGGCAGCGCGCGTTGCATGACGTGAAAGATCTGTCGCGCGGCAGCTTGCGCCTGGCGATGACGCCAACGTTTATGGCGTATCTGGTCGGGCCGTTGGTGCGCGACTTTACGGCGCGGTATCCGGGGATTCATCTGCAGATTTTCGAGTTGTCGATGGACGACATCGAGGCGGGATTGGCGGATGACTCGCTGGACATTGCGATCGCATTTACGCCGGTGCGCAGTCCGGATGTCGAATGTATTCCGGCATTTACTGAGACGTTGGGGGTTATGGTCGGGCGTGAGCATCCGCTGTATGAGAGCACTGCGGTGCTGGCGCCGGATGACATTGCGCAGCTGGATTTCGCGTTGCTGGCGTCGGATTTCATCACGCGGTTATCGGTGGATGAGTATTTTCGTCAGCACGGGATTACGCCCAAAGTGCGAATCGAGGTGAATTCGGTGAGTACGTTGCTGGAAGTGGTTCGGCATTCACCGATGGCGACGATGTTGCCGGAGGCGATTGCCACGGAGGATCGAGCGCTACGCCGGTTGCGGGTGGCGAGTGAGGCGCCGCAGCGGGGCGCGGCGTTATTGCGGCGACGGAATAATTATCACAGTGCGGCGGCGGTGGCGTTTGTTGAAATGGTGTTGGAGCGGGAGATGCCCTCACCCTAACCCTCTCCCGGAGGGAGAGGGGACTGACCGAGGTGTTTGTGCAAGTTACGCCGACCTGAAAATGCTGTGCCGAACTCATATTTTGAAAGCACCACAAATCGCCTCCCTCTCCCTCGGGAGAGGGCTGGGGTGAGGGGCTACAATTCCAGTCAAGCCATATCAATAAAGCGAACAAAAAAGGGCCCGCTTCTTTATAAGGAAGCAGGCCCTTTCAATTATTAAAGTAGTGAATCAGCAGAACCGATCAATCACCCGAACTTCGTTCTTGTTCTGCATCGAGTCCCACGCCTGTTTCAGCGTTTGCAGAACATTACCGATGAAGTCCCGATCGGCCGCGGCTTTCTTGCCGACATAGCCGTGGCCGCGGCGGTACATCTTCAGGCGGGCCAGCAGGTTCTGGTTGTTCTGGTCGAACTCTTCTTCACCAGCGTGGGGCGCCAGGCAGTCGATATGCACCTGACCCGATTTGCTGATCCACAGAATGTGGCTGTCGTGGCTGTCTTTTTGCGCAGCGAACATACGAGCCAGTTCTTCGATAGTAGGTTGATTGTTCAGATTCATAATGTTGCCCCTTGACCAGTCTGGTTATCTTTCAAAGTTGATTCGCTAATACAGGTAGCCCATCGGTTAGTTGATCCCTGGCACCGAAACCAGGACGTCAGCGCTCGCCCGTTGAAATACGGGGTCGTGCATCTGTTGCATGTAGTCGTGTTGAATAACTGCTACGCAATAGCGTCACAACGAGGAGAAGCAGCGAAAACCGGGAGGCTCCTTGCCGACCTGTGCAGCGTCGACCACAAGCGTCTTGAGAATTTTCGCCAGCGCTTCTCGTCCTTGTACTGGACGTTCAGGCCAGGTCAGCTTCTTCAATCTGCCTTGTGGGCAGCGTGTATCCGGAAAAAACAACTCGGCGGTCAGACGAGTTTGCTCAAGCGTGTTACCGATGTTCCCGATCGGGGAACGTCTTCATCATGCAAAAGCAAAACGACGCCGTCAACAGTTATGTAGTGATTATTTTTGCTCACTACATATTGTCGGACAAAGCTGTTTTGGAATGAGAAAGGATCGGTTCAAGCAACGGAAAAAGGTGCGTGCAGAACGTAAAAGGTGCACGGGTAACCGTCCACTTCGCGCTGCTGCCGGGTGAATTCGCCACCGCTCAATCGAGGGATGAGTCCGGCCCAGAAGCGTTTTGCGGGCAGATTGGCGTCTATATGGAAAATTTGCCATTGCCCGGGGATCCGGCTCAAGAGGGTGGAGACGACAAACTGGGCGACACCTTGGCCACGCCAGCATCGGGCGAGGAAGAAATAGCTGATGTTGTGTTCGGTGTCGGGGAGGTGGGTCTGGTTGTCGACGATGATGAAACCGGCTAGTTCGTCGTCGACGTGGATCAGGAAGGGTTGGGTGGCGGGGTGGCGCCAGTAGCTTTCTTCGAGTTGGTTGGGGAAGAAGCCGTGGTGGGCGAATTTTAGCGGGAGCCATTCGCTGAGATCGTGCAGGTAGAACTGCATGAGATTGTTGACGGTGTCGAAGTCATCGCGTTGGGCGGGGTGGAGGGTGATGGTGGGCATGGCGTCAGCTCCGCAATGGCATTCCCCCAGTGTGGACTCTGTACTCTGTGGCGAGGGGATTTATCCCCGTTGGGTTGCGCAGCAGCCCCTCTTTTGACTCTTAAAAAGCAGGGGACTGCTGCGCACTCCAGCGGGGATAAATCCCCTCACCACAGGTTCTTCACAAAGCTCGATTATTTAGTGATGGCTTTGGCTGTGCGCTTGGCTGGGCTGCGGGTGGATTTGCGCTTTTTCTTCCACGGTGTCGCGGCTTTGCCGGTCGGCGGTGGGCCGCTGATGGTCAGGCTCAGCGCGGAGCAGCGTGTCACTTGCTTGCTCATCCACGCCGCTTGTTTGGTGACGAATTCTTCCAGACTCATCTCGCCGCTTTGCACCATGTCCAGCGCCTGTTCCCAGATCGCCGTGGTGCCGGGGTCGGCAATCGCGCGGGGCACGGCGTCGATCAGGCTGAACGCGGCGGGTGTGGCGGCCAGCGCCTTGCCGTTCTTCACCAGATAGCCACGATCGAGCAATCCTTGAATGATCGACGCGCGAGTAGCCTCGGTGCCGATCCCGGTGGTGTCCTTGAGTTTCTGCTTGAGCAGCGGATCTTCCACCAGTTTGGCGACGTTCTTCATCGCCTTGATCAGATCGCCTTCGGTGTAAGGCTTGGGCGGCTGCGTCCACAGATCTTTGAATTTTACATCGGCCACCGCGCACTCAACACCTTGGCTCAGCGCTGGCAGGGTTTGCGGTGCGGGCGCCTCGCGTCCCTTGGCCGGTGCGAGCGCCTCAGGCAATGCGCGCTTCCAGCCTGGCTCAATAATCTGCTTGCCCACCGCGCGCAGCGCTTCACCGGCGCAATCGAAGTCGGCCTGAGTGCGATCGTATTCGTGGTTGGGCAGGAACTGCGCCAGATAGCGCGCGCGAATCAGCGTGTAGACCGCTCGGTGTTTGCCGGTCAGGCGCTCGAGGTTCTTCGCTGCTGCTGTGGGAATGATGCCGTGGTGAGCGCTGACCTTGGCGTCGTTCCATGCTCGCGACTTGCGCTGAGGCTCGAGAAAGCCGTTCAACGCCTCAAGGCTCGGGTCGGCTTGGCGTAACGCCGCAAGAATCCCCGGCGCCTCGCTGTGCTGACTCAGCGGCAGGTAACCGCAATCACTGCGCGGGTAGGTGACGACTTTGTAGGTTTCGTAGAGTGCCTGGGCGATGTCGAGGGTTTCCTGCGCGCCGAGGCCGAGTTTCTTCGAGCAGACTTCTTGCAACGTGCCGAGATCGAAGGGCAGGGGTGCCACTTCGCGCATACGTTCGGTGCGCAGTTTGACCACTCGGGCAGTCGCCGCATTGCCGATGGCCGCCGCCGCTTGCTGAGCCAACGCTTGATTGAGGCAACGATCCTGATCATCACAAGCATCCGACGGCGCCCGCCACTGCGCGGTGAACGGCGTGCCGTTGTGCAGCAGATCCACGTCGATCGCCCAGAACGGCACCGGCACAAAATCGGCGATGCTGCGGTCGCGATCCACCACCAGACGCAGGGTCGGTGTCTGCACGCGGCCCACCGGCAATACGCCTTGATAACCCGACTGACGCCCCAGCAGCGTGAACAGCCGACTCATGTTCATGCCGATCAGCCAATCCGCCCGCGATCGCCCCAGCGCCGAGTGATACAGGCTGAAGGTTTCGGCACCCGGTTTCAGCGCGGCCAGCGCCTTGCGGATCGATGCTTCGTCCAGCGCCGACAGCCACAAGCGCCGAATCGGCCCGCGATAGCGGCAGTGCTCGACCAGTTCCCGGGCGATCATTTCGCCTTCACGGTCGGCATCGGTGGCGATGACCAGCTCGCTGGCCTCGCCGAGCAGACGCTTCACCGCTTTGTACTGGCTCGCGGTGCGCGGCTTGACGGTCATCTTCCATTTTTCCGGAATGATCGGCAGATCCGCCAGCACCCAGCGCTTGTAGCGCGCGTCGTAGGCATCCGGCGGCGCGGTTTCCAGCAGATGGCCGATGCACCAGGTCACTGTGACGTCCGTTCCCAGCCAGCAGCCGTCGCCCCGGCGCTTGGCACCGAGTACGGCCGCAATGTCTTTGGCCTGGGAAGGTTTTTCACAGAGGTACAGCCGCATAACCACCATCGTTGATCGTTGTTCTGGAGGTGCACAGGATGGCTTTTGTTGCGCTGGGGGGCAACTTTTATCTGTATGGATATACAGATAAAAAGTGTTGCGGGGTCTGTTGGCCCTCACCCTAGCCCTCTCCCAAAGGGAGAGGGGACTGATTGGGGGATATTGGGGAAGTACACCGACTTGAATGATCGGTTGGGAATCCATAATCGACACAGCACATCCAGGTCGGCGCATGACGCCAGACACCTCAGTCTGCTCCCTCTACCCCTGGGAGAGGGCTGGGGTGAGGGGCTCTTGCCGTTCGGCTGTCCACCCCCCGCAAACACATCACTTGGGCTATACCTGAACCGGTCTCTTCGCAGTCCTCAGGAGAAACCCCCATGAAAACCTCCGGCCCCAGCCCTGTCATCAACCTCGAACAACTCGTCGGTTGCCTGCTGGTGAAATTCCACGGCATTCAGGTCGCCGCTTCCTCACACGTGCTGATCCTCAACGAAGCCAATTACCCGCCGGTCTATTACGTCCCCCGCGAAGACATCGACGAAAAATATTTCGCCCGCACCGACCACACCAGTTATTGCCCGTACAAGGGCGACGCCAGTTATTTCAGTCTGCAAATCCCCGGACACGAAGGCGCCAACGCCGTGTGGACGTACGAAAACCCCAAAGTCTCGGTCGCGCCGATCCGCGATTACGTGGCGTTCTACCCCGATCAAGTGAAGTTCGAAGTGATCAAGGCCGAGCCCTAGTAGTTCAGGTCAATAAACGGCTGATCCAGTTTCGCGTCGGGGCCGAGCCGCAGAATCGTCTTCAGCGTGGTGGTCATCGCGTTCAAGTCATTATCAAAACCACCGTGCGAGGTGTCTGCTTTAGTGCCCGGCCCATAGGTCATTTTCACGTCGTTGTAGAGGTGCAGGGTTTTCGCCGACTCTGCACTCAAGCCGTTGCCGGTCAGGGCAAAACCTGTGGGGATTTTGTTGCCCCAGTAGAAGTTGTTCCATTGCACGGTCATGTCCTGCGCGGCGATGTTCCACTCGCACAAATCAGGTTTGCTGAAGTCCTGATACGCGCCGTCGAGACTCTTGGCCATGCCGAGCAACGGCATGCGCTGCAATTCTTCATAGGAGCGCGACACCAGATAGAGCAGCGACTTGTGATAGACACCGATGACGTTGTCATCCTGCTCGCGGTTGTCCGACATCATGTGCAGGTGGAAGTCCTTGCGCTTGAGGCCGCCGCCCTCGATGACTTTGCGGAAGGTCGAGTTGGCGAAGTCGAGCGTGCAGGCCGGCGCGAGCAGTGTTGAGGTGGCAATCGGCAGGCCTCTCGCCCAGAGCAACTGGATCAGGTGGCCATTAATCAGCGAGCCGGCGGAGTGGCCGATCAGGTGCAATTCGATCTTGTCGGCGCCGACATCCGCCGTGAGTTTTTTCAGATTGTCGGCCGTTTCAATCAGCCCGCGCGGGGTGAATCCGGCCACCGACGCGGCTTCGGCGTTCTGCTTCATCTGGCTCCATTGATCGCCACCGAGTTTTTTCGTGGCCATTTCCACAGTGCGATCCAGACCTTCGGTGGCTTTGTCCTTGATCACTTTGAACACGTCGCCCAAGCCACCTGAATCTGGAAACAGGCCGGGCAGGGCGTCTTTGACGATGTCGGTCAGCGTCTCCAGCACCCCGGTGCGCCAAGTGATGAACAGCGGATAGACGCCGTTTTCGAGGAAGTACGGTGCCATCGCGCAAATGCGTTTGATCGAATCCTGCTCCGAGTTGAGCCCGCCGTGGGCGTAGATTGCGATGCGCAGAATTTTCGGTTTTTGCCCGGCGGGGAGTTTGTCGAACCAGGCCTTGGGCGATTCGCGGACGATGCGCGCGACGGCGGCGCGCACGTTTTCCACATCGGTCAAGCGTGGGCCGATGCTGCCGTTGTTTTCCATGACGATGGTCAGCCCGTAAGCCTGATCGTTGGTCAGCGCGGCCGGGCCTTTGCGGGCGGCTTTCGGTGCTTCAGCGGAGAACAGCGAGACGCCTTCACGCTTGGCGCTGGAGGTCGGCAAGGCATCGCGGAACACCGATTCTCCCTGCGCTTTATCGGGCCGCGCATTGCGTGAAATCGCGCCGTGTCTGATTGGCACACCGAGGCCGACGGCCCAGGCATCGGTGCCGTTGGCCAGCCAGTCCTCGTAGGTGAGAATCGCAAACCCCGAGTAACCCCAATCGGTCGACCAGGAGTTCTGCACGATAAATCCATCGTGGGTGTAGCCGATCAACGCGAAGGCGTGACCGCCCTGAGGTTTGGCGTTCCATTTGATCACCGGCAACTGCGCCGTGCTCTGGAAGGCTTTGGTGTTGGCCTTGGGTTTCAGCGCCCAGCCGGAATGCACATTGGCTGACACGTACAGCGCGCCGGTTTCGAAGAGCGCCGCCATCATCGACGTGATGTCGTCTTTTTCCACACGGTAATAAACCCCGAGCGGGCGAGTGACGGCGTCTTCCGCCCAGTTCGGCGCGGGGGCTTCAAAGTCCGGCACCGAGCCGTCGGCGGCGACGGTGTAGGGCCACAGACTTTTCTCGCAGACGCCGTGCTTGTGCCAGCCCTTGAGCGCGCCACGGCAACTGGAACCGGCGTAATCCTCGCCAGGCCATTCGTCGTAGAGCTTGGCCAAATGGTAGAGCTGACGCGGGCTGGTTTTCACCGAATCGCGATCGCGGCGCCACAGCAAATAGTTGATCACGGCGGACAGGCTGAAGCCGGTGCAGGCGCCTTCCTTGCCTTGGTACAGCACCATTTCGCGGCCGAGATAATCGGCCAGTTGGCTGCTGACTTCAGTGTCTGCCGGGAACGAGGCGGGCAGTGATTGCACGCGCGCGGTGAAGATCCGGTCGCGCAGGTCGAGGCGATCAGGACGGGCGTCGAGGGTGATGGTGGTTTGCGCGAGGGCGAAGCGGGAGGCGGGCATGATGGAGTGCTCGATTCGACCCCACGTCACCAACGCAGTCCTGCGCCGCAGGGATTAAAAAGGGTGAGGGTTATCGTAGACGAGATTTGGCGGGTGGGCGCGAAACGCGATGGCCGAGCTGAGCCCCTGTGGTGAGGGGATTTAGCGAAACGTCGCACCGCCCCGATGGGGTGCGCAGCGCCCCCAAAACCTGCGACTCTGCGTACCTGACACACCGAGTCGCATGCATTGGGGCTGCTTCGCAACCCAGCGGGGATAAATCCCCTCGCCACAGGTTTTCTTTCAACTGGGAAATAATGGGTGGAGTTAGTTTTTATCGAGGTCGATGTTTTTGGTCTCACGCAAAAAGATCATCCCCACCACCAGGCTCACGCCGGTAATCAACACCGGGTACCACAGCCCATAAAAGATATCCCCGGTGTACACCACCAACGCAAACGACACCGTTGGCAGAAACCCGCCGAACCAGCCATTGCCGATGTGATAAGGCAGCGACATCGAGGTGTAGCGGATGCGCGTCGGGAACAGTTCAACCATCAACGCCGCCAGCGGCCCGTAGCACATGGCCGAAATAATGATCAGCGCCACGATCAGCGCGACAATCATCGGCTTGTTGATCTGCTGCGCATCGGCCTGTTGCGGGTAGCCGGCGAGGGTGATCGCGCCGCGCAAAGCGGCTTCGTCGTAGCCGTCGAGCTTCACGTCACCGACGCTGATTTGTATCGCACTGCCAGCCGGCGCAGCGACGCTGGAGTAGGGCAGGCCTTGCTTGACCAGGAAGGTTTTCGCCTTGTCGCACGGACTGTCGAATTTCGCCTTGCCGACCGGATCGAACTGGAAAGTGCAGGTCGCCGGATCCGCCATCACCGTGATCGGCGCCTGACGGCTGGCCTGATCGATGGCCGGGTTGGCGTAGTGCGCCAGCGATTTGAAGATCGGGAAGTACAGCGCCGTCGCCAGCAGCAGGCCGAGCATTAGCACCGGTTTGCGTCCGACCTTGTCCGACAGCCAGCCGAAAATGATGAAGAACGGTGCACCGATCACCACACTGATAATCAGCAAGGTGTTGGCCACCGCCGGATCCATTTTCAGGAACTGAGTGAGGAAGAACAGCACGTAAAACTGCGCTGCGTAGAAGGTCACCGCTTGCCCGGCGTTGATGCTGAACAGCGCGATCAGCACGACTTTGAGGTTTTCCCATTTACCGAAGGATTCGCGGATCGGCGCCTTGGAGGTTTTGCCTTCTTCTTTCATTTTCAGATAGGCCGGCGACTCGTGCAGGCTCAGGCGAATCCAGGTGGAAATGCCCAGCAGCAAGATCGACAGCAGGAACGGAATGCGCCAGCCCCACACTTCAAACTGATCGCCAGTGAAGTAGCGGCAACCGAGCACGACGAGCAACGACAGCAACAGGCCGAGGGTCGCGGTGGATTGAATCCAACTGGTGTGGAAACCGCGTTTGCCGATCGGCGCGTGTTCCGCCACGTAGGTCGCCGCGCCGCCGTATTCACCGCCGAGCGCCAGGCCCTGAAGCATGCGCAGCACCACCAGAATGATCGGCGCGGCGATGCCGATGCTGGCGTAGGTCGGCAGCAGGCCGACGCAGAACGTCGCCACGCCCATCAAAATGATCGTCGCGAGGAAGGTGTATTTGCGCCCGATCATGTCCCCCAACCGACCGAACACCAGCGCCCCGAATGGCCGCACGATAAAACCTGCGGCGAACGCCATCAGCGCAAAGATGAACGCCGTGGTGTCGTTGACCCCGGCGAAAAACTGCTTGCTGATCACCGCCGCGAGGGCGCCGTAGAGGAAGAAGTCATACCACTCGAACACCGTCCCCAGTGATGAAGCGAAGATGACTTTTTGTGTGTCGTTGCTGGTTGTGGCGCTGCTCGCAGCGTCCAGCGGCTGAGCGTGTTCTGACATATCGGTATCCCTCACAGTGATTGTTTTTGTTGTTCCACTGATGCTCGATGTCCATGAATCAAACGCATATCCCTGTAGGAGCTGCCGCAGGCTGCGATCTTTTGATCTTGGTTTTGATTTCAAAAATTCAAAGTCAAAAGATCGCAGCCTTCGGCAGCTCCTACAGGGTTTGGGCCAGTTCCGGTTTTGCGGTGCTGCTCCTGGTGGTTGGGTGGAGGATCAGTTGTGCCGCTTTCTCGGCAATCATCAGCGTAGGCGAACAGGTGTTGCCCGAGGTGATGCGCGGCATGATCGAGGCGTCGGCGATGCGCAAACCGGGCACGCCGTGGACGCGTAGTTGCGCATCCACCACCGCGTCACCGTCATTGCCCATGCGGCACGTGCCGACCGGGTGGAAAATCGTCGTGCCAATCGTCGCCGCTGCCTGATGCAATTCCTCTTCACTTTGCAAACTCGCGCCGGGCAAATATTCCACCGGTTTGAACGCTTGCAGGGCCGGGGCGCTGACGATGCGCCGGGTCAGACGAATCGCATCCGCCGCCACACGCAAATCCTCTGGATGACTAAGGTAGTTGGGCTGAATCAGCGGCGCTTCCTGCGGATCCGCCGAACGAATGTCGATGCGCCCACGACTCTGCGGACGCAAATCGCAGACAGAAGCAGTAAACGCGGGAAAGCTGTGCAACGGCTCGCCAAAGCGCTCCAGCGACAACGGTTGCACGTGATATTCCAGATTCGCCGAGGTCTGCTCCGGCCCCGAACGCGCAAACGCGCCCAACTGACTCGGCGCCATCGACAGCGGCCCGCTGCGGTCATACAGATAACGCAGGCCCATGCCCATCTTGCCCCACACACTGCCAGCGATCTGGTTCAGGGTGCGCGCGTTTTCCAGCTTGTAGATCAGCCGTAATTGCAGGTGATCCTGCAGATTGCCGCCGACGCCCGGTAACTCATGAATCACGCCGATGCCGAGGCGTTCCAGCAGCGGTCGCGGGCCAATCCCGGAGCGCTGCAAAATGCTCGGCGAACCGACCGAACCGGCGCACAAGACGATCTCTTTGCGCGCCTTGAACTGTTTGACCTGACCTTCATGCCGCGCACTCACTTTTGAGGCGCGACCGTTCTCCAGCAGGACACGATCCACCTCAACCCCGGTCAGCACCGTCAGGTTCGCCCGATCACGCACCGGTTTCAGAAACGCCTTCGCCGCGTTCCAGCGCACACCGGATTTCTGATTAACCTGAAAGTAGCCGCAACCCTCGTTGTCGCCCTGATTGAAGTCATCGATGCTGGCGATGCCGCTCTGTTCGGCGGCACTGCGAAACGCATCAAGAATCGGCCACGACAAGCGCTGTTGTTCGACCCGCCATTCGCCCTTGGCACCGTGAAAATCAGCGGCGCCGGCAAAGTGGTTTTCGCTCTGTTTGAACAGCGGCAGCACGTCGTTCCAGGCCCAGCCCGGATTGCCCTCGGCCGCCCAGCCGTCGTAGTCGTTGGCCTGGCCGCGCATGTAGATCATGCCGTTGATCGAAGAACAGCCGCCCAGCACTTTACCGCGCGGATAGCTCAGCGCGCGGCCATTCAGGCCGGTTTGTTGTTCGGTTTTGAAGCACCAGTCGGTGCGCGGATTACCGATGCAGAACAGGTAACCCACAGGAATATGAATCCACGCATAGTTGTCGCGTCCGCCGGCTTCGAGCAGCAACACGCGCTGCTGCGGATCAGCCGATAGCCGATTGGCCAGCAAGCACCCGGCGGGGCCGGCGCCGACCACGATGTAGTCGAACTCATCGAGGGAAGTCTGCATTCCCTGACCTCACTTATTGTTTTTGTTGTCGGACACTCTAGTTGTTAGCTTTCGTCAAAAGAATGTTAGTTTTTGCGCAGCCGCTGTGCGTTTTTAAACAGCCACACTAGACAATAGCCGACAAGGACACAGCATGTTCGACTGGAACGACCTGCGGTTTTTTCTCGAACTGCAACGCAGCGGCCGCCTGCTCACCGCCGCCCGGCGCCTCAACACCACCCACGCCACCGTCGCCCGCCACATCGAAGCCATCGAAAAAAGCCTCGGCACTGCGTTGTTTGTCCAGCACGCGCAAGGTTATGAGATGACCCCGGCGGGGGAGGCGCTGCTCAAGCATGCGGAGGCGATGGAGAACGTGGCGTTGCTGGCGCAGGAAGAGATCACTCAATCGACGGCGCCGCTGGGCAAGATTCGCGTTGGCGTGACTGAGGGGCTCGGCATCAAATTCCTCGCCAGCCGCATGATCGGCTTGTTCGAGCGCTATCCGGGACTGGAAGTGGAACTGGTCGCCGTGCCGCGATTTGTCAGCATTCTTAACCGCGAGGCGGAGATCAGTATTCATCTGGAACGGCCGGCGGCGGACATGCTGGTCACGCGCAAACTCACCGATTATCGATTGGCGCTTTATGCCAGCCAAAGCTACCTCGACAAGGCGCCGCCATTGAACAGCCGTGAGGATTTGGGAAGGCATGCGTGGATCGGTTATGTCGACGATTTGCTGTTCAGCCAGGAACTGATGTTCCTCAACAGCTTCTGCCGCAGCCCTCGGGTGGTGTTTCACAGCACCAGCGTCATCGCCCAGCAGGAAGCGGCGCGGTCGGGGTTGGGGATTGCGGTGTTGCCTTGCTACATGGCGGCGTCGGATCCTGATCTTGTGCCGTTACTACCGGATGAGAGCATCGAGCGCAGCTACTGGATCAGCACACGCCGGGAGCTGCACAAGTCGGTGCGGCTGCGGGTGGTTTGGGACTATGTGGTGGGGTTGTGTGAGGCGGAGCAGGGGTTGTTGCTTAACCATTAAAATCAAAAGATCGCAGCCTTCGGCAGCTCCTACAGAGATCGGTGTAGGAGCTGCCGAAGGCTGCGATCTTTTGATCTGGGTTGATTAATATATGGAAAACCGTATATTCGGTTTTCCATATGTATCGAGCCCGCCCGATGATCAGCCCCACCGAAGTCTTCAAAAGCCTGGCCGATGAAACCCGTGTCCGCGCCATTCTGCTGATCGCCAATCAAGGTGAGCTCTGCGTCTGCGAGCTGATGTGTGCGCTCGATGACAGCCAGCCCAAAATCAGCCGCCACCTCGCGCAACTGCGCAGCAACGGTCTGTTGCTCGATCGCCGTCAGGGCCAATGGGTCTATTACCGCCTCAATCCGGATCTGCCGGCGTGGATTGGCGACATCCTGCAAGTGACGGCCAAGGCCAACACCGAGTGGCTCAAGGACAACGCCGCACGCCTGCACAACATGGATGGCCGTCCCGTGCGCGACGCCGCGTGCTGCTGAATTTTCTACCGGAGCAACCCATGCGAATCCTGTTTATGTGCACGGCCAACAGCTGCCGCAGCATCCTCTCAGAAGCCCTGTTCAATCACCTGGCACCCGTCGGATTCGCAGCCGTCAGCGCTGGCAGTTTCCCGAAAGGGCAGGTGCTGCCGCGCAGTCTGACCACGCTGCAACAGGCCGGCATTGCCATCGACGGCCTGCACAGCAAAGGCAACGACGCCTTCGAAGATAACCCGCCCGACATCGTCATCACCGTCTGCGACAAAGCCGCTGGCGAGACTTGTCCGGTGTACTTCGGCCCGGCCCTCAAAGCCCATTGGGGACTGGAAGATCCGTCCGAAGTGAACGGCGACGAAGCCGCGATCAACGCCGCTTTCCACGCCACCCTCGCGCGCATCGAACTGCGCTGCCAAGCCTTCCTCGAATTGCCCTTCGCCCGACTCAGCCGCGAGCAACTGCAACGCGAGCTCGACCGCATCGGCGCGCTCTAAGGAGAACCCATGTCCGACCATTTGCCTAACCTCGACCCAAGCCTGTTCGACGACCTCAAACCCTCGACCCCGGGCGAACACAAGCCGCGCATCCTGCTGCTCTACGGCTCGACCCGCGAGCGCTCCTTCAGCCGCTTGCTGGTCGAAGAGGCCGCACGCCTGCTCGAACACTTCGGTGCCGAAACACGCATCTTCAATCCCTCCGGATTGCCGTTGCCCGATGACGTTCCCGTCGATCATCCGAAAGTACAAGAACTGCGTGATCTGGTGCTGTGGTCGGAAGGGCAGGTGTGGTGCTCGCCGGAACGTCACGGCGCCATGTCCGCCGTGTTCAAGGCACAGATCGACTGGATCCCGCTGGAACTCGGCGCCGTGCGCCCGACCCAAGGCAAAACCCTCGCGGTGATGCAAGTCTGCGGCGGTTCGCAGTCGTTCAACGTGGTTAACCAATTGCGCGTGTTGGGCCGCTGGATGCGCATGTTCACCATCCCCAACCAATCCTCGGTGCCGAAGGCCTACATGGAATTCGACGACGCCGGGCGGATGAAACCTTCACCGTTCTACGACCGCGTCGTCGATGTGATGGAAGAACTGGTGAAATTCACGCTGTTGCTGCGTGGCCAACAAACGCATCTGGTCGACCGCTATTCCGAACGCAAAGAAAGCGCCGAGCAACTCATGAATCGCGTGAATCAGCGTTCTATCTGAACTCGCCCGGCCGGCTGCTCGCCGCCGGCCCATGCAACTAAGTTCTCGCGCCACAGGTCACTCACTCAGCGGAGGTTGATTCAATTCCCACGACCTCGAACATTGAAGACGCTGCCCGTGGCCACACACCTCGATCGTCGCAACAACCTGTCGCTCGACAGCCTCAACTTTTTCCTCGCGGACGTGCGCGACGGGCTCGGCCCCTATCTGGCGATTTACCTGCTGGCGGTGCATCACTGGGATCCGGCGAGCATCGGACTGGTCATGACCATCGCCGGCATCGCCGCGCTCGTCACGCAAACGCCGGCGGGTGCGCTGGTCGATAACACCCGGCGCAAACGGGCGATCATCGCCATTGCGGCGCTGCTGGTGACCGGCAGTTGTCTGCTGCTGCCGTTCGTGACGTCCTTCAGCCTAGTTGCGTTGACCCAAGCCCTCAGCGCCGTCGCCGCTTCGATTTTTGCCCCGGCCATTTCCGCGATCACCCTCGGCATTACCGGCCCGCGCGCCTTCACCCGCCGTACCGGACGCAACGAAACCTTCAACCACGCCGGCAACGCCTGCGCGGCATTGTTGGCCGGGGTGTTCGCCTACCTGTTCGGCCCGGTCGCGGTGTTCTATCTGATGGCGGCGATGGCGATTGCCAGCGTCATCGCCGTCTCTTTCGTTTCGCCCAAAGCCATCGACCACGACGTCGCGCGGGGCCTCGATCCCGGCGGAGCAGGGCACGCCACGCAACCGTCGGGGCTGACGGTGTTGCTCAAGAACAGACCGCTGCTGTTGTTCGCCATTTGCTGCGCGTTGTTCCACTTGGCGAACGCGGCGATGCTGCCGCTAGTGAGCCAGAAACTCGCGCAGGCTAATCTGCAGATGGCCACACCGTTGACCTCCGCCTGCATCGTCGCGGCGCAACTGGTCATGGTGCCGGTCGCGTTGCTGGTCGGGGCCAAGGCCGATGTCTGGGGACGCAAACCGCTGCTGCTCGCTGGCTTCATGATTTTGCCGTTGCGCGGCGTGCTCTACATCTTGTCCGACGACCCTTATTGGCTGGTTGCGGTGCAATTGCTCGACGGCATCGGCGCGGGGATTTTCGGCGCGCTGTTTCCGGTGGTGGTGAAGGATCTGACGTTGGGTACCGGGCACTTCAATGTCAGTCTGGGCGCGCTGTCGACCGTGTTTGGATTGGGCGCGGCGTTGAGTAATAGTTTGGCGGGGTTTGTGGTTCAGGCGGCGGGTTACAGTGCGGCGTTTTTGACGTTGGCGGGGGTGGCGGCGGTGGCGTTGGTGTTGTTGTGGGTGGCGTTTCCGGAGACGTTGCAGCGTTCAATGGTTGAAATGAATGATCGGCAAAATGAGAGGCCTCCAGCTACTGTGCCTTGAAGATCAAAAGATCGCAGCCTTCGGCAGCTCCTACATTGATCGTGTGTAGGAGCTGCCGAAGGCTGCGATCTTTTGATTCTGGCGGCCTGAAAGCGCCAGAATCAGGTAGATTCTTCGGCAGCTTTATTGATGAATATTCACAGGGAGGCACCACCATGAGCGAAGACAACAAAGTAAAAGGCCCGGCGTCCTACTTCCCCTCCATCGAAAAGAACTACGGTCAGCCCATCAACCACTGGCTCAACCTGCTCGCCGGCCACACCGACAAAAAGCACATGGAACTGGTCGCCTGGCTCAAGACCGAGCACGGCATGGGCCACGGCCACGCCACAGCACTGGTCGCGCATCATCTGGCCAACAGCAAAAAATGAGGGCAGTCCTCATTCACACGACACACAGTCAAGGCGCCACCGATGCCGCTCAGCTTCCATAAAATGCACGCCAACGGCGACGACTTCATCCTCGTCGACGCCCGTCACAGCGCCAACCCGATCACCAGCGCAATTGCCCAACGACTGGGCGACCGCCACCGAGGCATCGGCTTCAACCAACTCGCCGTGCTGCTCGACTGTATGGACGCCGATGCACGACTGGAATTCTGGAACGCCGATGGTTCGGTGCTCGACGTTTGCGGCAGCGCAACCCGTGGCGCCGCCGACCGATTGATGCGCGAGGCCAGCCGCAAATCGATCACCCTGCGCACAACGCGCGGCCTGCTCAATTGCGAACGCACATCCAGCGGATTGATCTCGGTCGACATGGGTGAGCCGTTTTTTCACTGGATGGACATTCCGCTGGCCGAGGAACACGACACGCTTGCATTACCACTGCCCGGCAATCCAGTCGCGTGCAGCATGGGCAATCCGCATTGCACGTATTTTGTTGATGACCTCAGTAAGGTCGACATCGCCGCGCTTGGCCCGGCGATTGAAAGCAATCCGATGTTTCCTCGCAAAACCAATGTGCACTTTGTGCAGGTTATTGATCGCCAGCACATTCGCTTACGCATCTGGGAACGTAACGGCGGCATTCCGCTCGGCTCCGGTTCATGCGCCTGCGGTGCCGCCGTCAATGGCATCCGCAAGGGCCTGCTCGATCAAAACGTCGAAGTTGAATGCGACGGCGGCAGCGTTCACGTCCATTGGAACGGCAAAGGCAACGTCACCCTCAGCGGCCCGGTAGAACCGATCTACTCCGGCACAATTCCGGATAGCCAACTACAACCCAACGCAACCCCACTGTAGGAGCTGCCGAAGGCTGCGATCTTTTTATTTCGCAGTCTGTCGTTAATATCTTTTTATAATGAATAAAATATTTTAATTTCTAATGGTTTTAAAGAACTGTCAGTTATTACAGTGTCGAGTCGTTGATTGAAGAGGTAGTCTGAAAACTCGGAAAATTATTCAATTAATTCATTTGCTGGCATGGCAAATCGAGGGAGTAAATGGTAAAGACCACTACGTCAACGCGCAATGGCACTATATTGTCGGCCGTTAAAATTGCTGCTGCAGCTGACTCTCTAGTAGTCAGTGACATGGCGAGATATCAGTTTAGAGTTAGATGGGAGGATGGCTCTGAGAATCTATTAAGTGCTGGAGGTTCTGCAAAAAATATAGCTGTCGGTGACTCGGTTGTTGTGGATGTCACGGATGGCTCGCTAGGCAGGAGTTATGGTCCCCCTAAAAAGGTTTTACCTTAAGGCGATTGGGTAATTTTGAGGTGAGCATTAAAAAATCAGTGGTTATTAATGCAAGCCCCGAATTTTGGCAATCGGAGGGCCGACCTAGATCGGCCTTGTCCTTGAGTCGCAACTGGTTATGCCGTTTAAATGCGTCAGAATGTTTTCATGATAAATATCCTCGAGGCGAGTATCTTCAGCGCAAAAAAATTTGAGAAACAGTCGTTAGAAGGTGCCAGCAAAGACAACTACACCATCATCCCCCTGAAAACTGATGGTCAGTCCAACCCTAAACTGACCAAATTGATCATCGCATAATGCCCAACGGGCTTACCTCCGAATATAGAAGTCAAACGGTGTTAAAATCCGATTGCGATGGAACTCAACAGTCGCAGTCAATCTCGCGGCAGAGATCGGGATTTTTATCAATATAAATCCTCTTCAACTGCATCAAACGGCGATAGTTGGGATAATGGCGATGAAATAGCCCCAACCCCCATGGTTACGACACCTAGCAGCCAATGCGGTGCTAATCGCCATCATAATCACCTAATTGTTGACTTTTACTATTAGATAAACAGGAGATTGAGCTTCTGTTTAACAGAAGCCTCCAGTAACCACCCAAGCCCTACAACGCCTTGCGCCTTTGCCTACGACTAAGCCAGAATCGCCCGGCTTGTGCGTCTGGCGCTCACTCCGTACCTTGATTCCTGTCACTGCTCATCAGTGAACGGGTCTGCAAGCCCGCCGGAAAACCAGACGCATAGCCCTGCCAAAGGACGCTTGATCGTGTCCACTCAATGGCGGCTTTGTGCGGGAGACCTTCGGGTCTGCCGGGTTCCTGGTTTCCCGGTCTTGCAGACCCGCGCATAGCTGCCACCCATCATCTGCAAGTGATGCCGGTAGCTCCTAGTGAACAATCAGGAGTTTCACCATGTTCAAAGTAACCCCCAACCCTCCCGCAACCGACACCACATCCCCCTACGAATCCCTCGACTCGAAAAAACTCCACGAAGCCGCAGAACGCGCCCTCGACCACTACCTCGGCCCCGCCGACATCATGGCCAGCACCAACGAACCCGAATCCATGTTCCTCGCCAACCCGGCGTACGACACCGAATCCCTGCTGGCCAACGCCAGCGAATCCCTCGGCAGCGCCACCACCATGCTCAACGACTTCGCAGCCGTGCTGAACACCTCGCATCGCAAGACATTGCTCGGCATCGCCCAGGTCGTGATGCTCGGCGAACTCGCCGTGAACCAGGCGCTGGACAACGTCGAAATCGCTAAATAGCCAGCCACCCGGTCGAGGAGGAAACCCTCCTCGACACACGGTGTCTCACGGTGGCTGGCACAGGGCCACGCCTTGCGCCCCCCGGCCTCGACTGTCACCCTTCGAGCCGTTCTTCAAGGATCAGAACAAGGAATCATGGATGAGTGGATACGTTCCCAACCCGCCTAAAAACTACCGCTACGAAGAGGCCAAACCCGTCGATATTCATGCCCAGCGTTGGGCTGAGTATGAGAAATATGGGAAAGCGCCTGCGCCTGAACCTGAGAAAATCGGGATCGCGTTGAGGATCGGGGTTTTCTTTGATGGGACGGGTAATAACGCGAATAACACAGCGGCTGGTTTGCTGTGTGGCGCGCAGCATCCGATTGCGCCGCAGGATATTCCTGCGAGTTGCAAACCGTATATGGGGGATCCGGATAGTAGTTATGGCAACGATGTCAGCAATGTGAAAAAGCTGAGCGAACTGTATGACGCGCAGCCCGATGCAGTAGGCGATGGGCCGCTGAAACGAGCGTCTCGTGTTGTTTATATTGAAGGTATCGGCACACGCTCGGGTCAAGAAGACAGTACGTTCGGTGCCGGTACTGGACGCGGTGAAACTGGTGTTGCCGGGCGCGTCGAGTCCTCTTTTCCAGTCATTCAGCAAGCTATAAGTCGGGTTCTGCTTGATAATCCCGGCAGTGAAATCACTTCCCTTACCTTCGATACATTTGGCTTCAGTCGTGGCGCAGCGGCGGCGCGGCATTTTGCCAATGAGATTGTGCGCACCAGTCGTGGTCAGCTTGGCAATGTTCTAAGAAACCTGCCCGAAGCCTTCTGTTCTAAATTCAATGACCAATACAAAAGCGATATCAACATGGGGTTCATCGGCTTGTTCGATACCGTCCCATCGATTGCCGGTTGGTCGAATTTCGGAAACATAAAAAGCTCTATTGCAACTGGGATCAGACTTTATCTTGATCGTCGCTTTTTTACCGATGTTGTCCAGCTATCTGCTCGTGATGAATGCCGAGCTAACTTTGCACTCAGTCGGGTCAAAGCGGATCATTTGGAAATTACCCTCCCAGGCGTTCATTCGGATATCGGAGGCGGCTATCTGGAGGAAGCGCAAGAGTGCGTGCTCGTAAGTCCAATGCAAACACTTGTTGTAGCTCTGAATACGGATGTCACGACTACCTCAATTTACCGGGATGCCGTTAATGCCAAAAACCACTGGATTGCCAAGGGTTGGCCTGCGCAAATGCTTGATATCGTTACGCCTGACGCACTACTGATGCCGAATGATTCTCAAGACAGACTTAGCCCAAATCAGAAACGCGTTTACGCAGCCCTTCAGCTCAAGCGACCGGTCAGTGGCCTGTTGTCTAGGGTTTATTTACGAGTGATGCATGGTTTGGCGAAAGAAAAAGGCGTTCGCTTCAATGACATTCCAGACACGCCGGATCTGGCCATTCCGGCAGAGCTTCAAGCTCTGTGCGATAGGTTTGTCGCCGGTGACTACACCACGACGCAGCGAGAAGAAGAGTTGTTGAAACTGAAGTACATTCACACGTCCGCCAACTGGAACCACCCCCTAGGCCGCAGAGATGGCAGCGGCATCAATGCGGTCTACATCAACGCGCCCACGGAAGACTCAATCCGCGTGCAACACCCTCATGTACCTGACTGGACGCTTTGGTAATGAAAGTACTTGTAACTCTGTTGTGTGCGTTGTTCATGGCTGGCTGCCAATCTGCTGAGCCGCTATCGGCCAAAAATGATCCGAAATCCGATTCGTGGGAGCTCGCATTCACCGAGCCCTATTACATGAAAGTATGGGTTGAAGACAGCGCGGTGGAGGACATAAGCGGCAACGTATTCAAACGAACGGGTGGAGGGACTGCCGCAGGTGGGGAGCCAGAAAACGGTAAAGAATCCGCGAGAGGCTGGCACGCCGTGGGCGCTGCGGCCAAAGCTGTGATTGGAGCTGACTTACCCAAGCGCATTTATGTGCGGTGGCAATCCATTGTTGAGCCGCAGACCTATCAAGTTTGGGTGGATGTACCTGAAGAGGCGCGAAAACTGATGGTGGCCTCTGTGAACCAGCGATGCCCAGAAACGCCAACGCAACAGGCTAGCTATAGCGCCTCTATCTATTTGGGACTGGCTCCCGGGGGAGTCGTGCAGGTGTTTGTTCGTGATTCATGTCACCGTCCTGTCAAGGTAGCTAAGGCACAAGCCGAGATCGAGCCTTTGGGGCCAAGTCTGGGAAAGAACCAAGGTCGATACGCGTATCCGGTCAGTGAAAAGTCAAAACGTTACATCGAGAAGTACGGCATCCCTTATGGGAGTTGGTAATCCTCAGGCAATGAAACCGTTCCTTATTCTTTTGTGCGCCCTGTGGGTTACTGGTTGTCAGCCAATTGATCCGTTATCAGCAAAAAACGACCCGAAATCCCCATGGTGGGAGCTCGGGTTTACTGAGCCACGCTACATGAAGGTTTGGGTTGAAGACACTTCCGTTGAAGACATCAAAGGAAGGACATTTCTCCACACTGGTGGGGGATCGGCATCTGGTGGGCAACCAGAGGATGGAACAGAATCTGCACGCGGTTGGCACGGTCTAGGAAGCTCAGCAAAAGCAGTGGTGGGCGCCGACCTCCCCAAACGAATTTTCGTTCGTTGGCAATCCATCGTGGAGCCCCAAACCTACCGGGCATGGATTGATATAGGGGGCAGTGGCAGGAGGATAGTGGGGGCAGATTTGCCCGTTCGGATATGGGTTCGCTGGCAATCGATCGCCGAACAGAAAACGTGGCAAGCCTGGGTAGATATTCCAGAGCAGGCCAGGCAGTTGATGGTGCAATCCGTCAACCAACGTTGTCCGCAAGCCCCTGATCAAGAGGCCAGGTCTATGGCATCGGTCTACTTAGGTCTAGCACCCGGTGGTGTCGTGCAGGTTTGGGTAAGAGACTCTTGTAATCACCCGGTTAAAGTCGCGCGAGGGCAGGCCGAGATCGAGCCATTGCCGATCTACCTGAGCGTATCTATGTCCGCTGGCAATCAATTGCAGAGCAGAAAGCCTGGCAGGCGTGGGTCGATATCCCCGAGGAAGCCCGACAAATTATGGTGACCTCCACTACTCGGCGCTGTCCAGATACACCAGAGAAAACGGCGCGCTTCATGGCCTCAGTCTATTTAGGGCTCGCTCCGGGCGGCGTGGTGCAAGTGTGGGTAAGAGATTCATGCCGACGGCCAATTAAAGTGGCGCGAGTTCAAGGCGAAATTGAACCGCTAGGCCCCGAACAGGAGAAGAACGGTGGTCGCTATGCCTATCCAGTGAGCGAAAAAGCCAAGCGTTATATCGACAAGTACGGTATCCCGTATGGGAGTTGGTAGTTTGCGCGTTCCTGAATAGAACGCTTTACGAGCTCCCCCCTCATTCGGTTTTCGGAGTGACGGACTATCATCGGTTCACGCTCTGTGGATTCTGAGAAAGCAATTTTGAGAATAGAAAGCACTACACGCTTTGACGATGTCGACCACGAAGTGGGTTATGACTACCGTGGTTTCAACTACGTGATTCGGAATGAATTGGAAGAGTTTGTCGTCAGGATTTACGACGACGAGTCGGATAAGGCAATAGTGGTGCGACCGACTACGATGTCGACAAACAACCGCCTCAGTATGCTGGTTGAATTCTTACAATCGGTGCTCGCCGTGTCTGCGATCTCCCTCTACAAGGGTGAGCGAGGGATTTATGTCGAGATAGATCTCGATAGCTTAAGATTCAAAAAATAAATCTGTTCCCATGTTCATCATGGGAGAAAAAATCATCTGCTAAAAACCGTATCTCTTCACCGATGTCCATCTACGTAAAGACTGTTGATGGCAATGCGATGGTTTGGCTATTGGGGTCGCAGGCTTGAGGTTGCAAGCCATTGGTACATACGGGAGCTGGTCCGGGCGCTCATTTCAATCATGAGTTTCCTTAAACAAGTCAAACTCACTACTCCCCAAAACCTCCCCATTAACCATCACCCAAACCCCATGCACCCCACCAAAATGCTTCCGCGTCGTAAAATCCTTTATCACCTGCCTTCTACCCACAACCAACTCCCCAAACCCCACCAAATCCACCACCTTCAACTTAAAAACCTTCCGCGAAACCCCGCCATTCGCCTTCACATAGTCAATCGCATAATCAATCACCAACCGCTGTTCATGTGCCACCGTCGACTTCACCGAAAACGATAAACCAATCGCATCCCCCAACCGCACCACCCCCGGCTCAACCCGCACATCGATCAACTCAACCTCAGCCTTCTTCCCCGCACCAATTACCGCCAACGCCCGCATATCCCCCTGCTTAATCAAACTCCGCAACGCATGCTTGGCAATCCAGGCCGTATGCTTTTCCTCCAGCGACCACCCCTCAATCACATCCAGCACCCAACCCGGATGTTCCTTCGTTACATCGTTCAAATGATTCGCCACAGACTTGCGCACGTACAAACTCTCGTCCGCCTTCAACCGATCCAATATCCCCGCCGCTAGATTCGGATTCGCCTGCACCGCTTCCAGTCGAAACGACCAAGGCAGGCGAGGGCGGCTGCCTTCGCTGGCCAGGCGACGCACATGGTGGTTCTCATCCAGCGCCCAGTCATGCATCAGTTCCAGCGAGCGTTCCAGGTCACTGCGCAGAAAGTGGCGAATGGCGAATTCAGAAGAGCCAAACGTGGTGAAGTACTTCAGCGCATCCATCGAGGTCTCGAACGCATGCGCGCCATAGCTGGCGACGTAATGCGGCAGGCACATGCTGACGAATCCGCTATTCAGCCTCGGAGCAAGTTCAAACAACACTTCGAGGGAATCTTCATACCCGAGCGGCAAAACAGCGTGCAGGCTTTCGCTGACGCGGGCCATGCGTTGCATCACCGATAATTCGGTGAGTCCTTGATTGGCATGTTTGAGAAACGCTTTGGCCTTGAACGCGGGGTACACCGCGCTCATTTCGTCGGCGATGTGTTGCAGGCGTTCGGCGTTGAAGATTTCTTTGAGCGCGGGTGCGGCGGTGTCGGTTGTGCTCATGGTCAGGTCATCGGGGTGTTGATGAAGGCTTCGAGGCTTTCCGCGTAGGCGGTGTATTGGGCGATGCGCGGGTAGCGGTGGTCGTCGATCTGGTCGGGTACGACGAGGCCGGTGAAGCTCCACGCGACCGCGAGGCTGATGCCGTCCTGGGCGAGCGTGCCGTCGGTGGGCAGGTGGTAGGTTTCAAGTTGTTTTTCGAGGGCGGTGAAGGCGGCGGCGAGTTGGCTTTCGACGCGTTCGACCCACGGTTGGTATTGGCTGTCGGCCGGGCGCAGGTTGCGTTCGTAGTAGAGCTGCACGGCTTTTTCGCAGGCGGCGAGGCTGAGGCCGATCAGGCGCAGGGCTTGGGCGCGCTGACTCAGGTCTTTCGGCAGCAGGCTCTTGCCGGTGGCGGCTTCGAGGTAGTCGAGGATGAGCGTGGAGTCCATCAGCACGATGCCGTCGTCGAGGATCAGTGTCGGCGCTTTGACCACCGGGTTGATCTGCTGGAATTGTTCGAAGTGGCGGAACACCGAGACCGACTCGTGTTCGAGGTCGATGCCCAGGCGCTTGGCGGAGATCGCCACGCGCCGCACGTAAGGGGAGTCGAGCATGCCGATCAGTTTCATGACGCGTTCCTTCAAGTCGAACCGGTGGGAAGGCATAACCTAGCCGAGCTTGAAGCAATTGTCAGTCGCCGAAGTCTACCTGTTGGTGAATTTCGTCGACCCTGATCCGCTCGCTTTGCGGGCGCCTGTCGCTGGCGATGCGTTTGGTGCAGATCTGTACTGGATATGGGCAATCTTTCAGATCTGTTCTTTTATATGGACGGCAGCGCCCCTGAATCCGGGGGGATGCGAAGGCTACAGGGCATTTCTGAATGAAATCTCTGGCGGTCGAGAGTCATCGGTCGCAGGTCTTCGTTAGCCGTTTGTCTTCTATATACAGCCGCTCGATTGAATTTCTTGCTATAAACGCACTCCGAGTACCGCCATGAAGCCTGTGTCAGAGCAGTTTCCGGGCTTTGTCGGACGAATTCGCTGGATTTTCTGTTGCTGAGGTCGCAAGTCGGCCTTAGACTGCCGCCCCTCGTAAATTGAGTGCCGGGTGGCATTTGCAATAAACGATGCCTTTTCGACAGCCGCACGCGGTTTGCCGAAACGCTCCCTAATTCGCCTTAATGCACGTTTTTTTATAGAGATATCAATGACAAAGGACAAGTTGCTGGCCATGCCGGCAGATGACTACATGAATGCCGAGCAGCACGCTTTTTTTTCTGAGCTGTTGCAGAACATGAAAGTCGAAACCCACGAGCGCATTGAGCAAAATCGCATCGCCATCGAAAGCCTGGACACTCCGGCTGATCCGGCGGACGCGGCTTCGGTTGAAGAAGAGCGCACTTGGCTGGTGAACGCGATCGATCGCGACCAGCGCATGCTGCCGCAACTGGAACAAGCCCTTGAGCGCATCAAGGAAGACAGTTTTGGCTGGTGCGACGACAGCGGCGAGGCCATTGGCCTGAAGCGTCTGCTGATCAGCCCGACCACCAAGTACTGCATCGAAGCTCAAGAGCGTCACGAGCAGATCGACAAGCACCAGCGTCAGGCTTGATGCTGTGCGGTGACCCATGAATGTGGGTCGCCAGCAAAAGATCGCAGCCTTCGGCAGCTCCTACACGGAGATGTCGGGGCTGCGATCTTTGCTTTTGCTCGTCTGCAACATTTCCCGCCGATTCATTGACCTGCTGCAAGACCCCACGACTAACGGACCATAGATAATGGCGTTGTAGTGGCGTTTAATGCAGTTACAACAATGAAAACAAGCGTGGGGTGATGATATGACGAGAGATGGATCTCTGGTTGGGGCTCTGCCTGCACCAGTGCTGTTGCCGAAAAACCGCTGGCTCGCACCGACCCTGCAAAGCATCGCCCTGATGCTGTTGTTGGCCGGCATGACCCTGGGTGAGTGGTCGCTGTACCTCGCAATGCCGTTGGCGGTGCTGATTGTCTGGCTGCCGCGCCTGCGTTCCCGAGCCGTCCCCGCTGCACAGCATGCCGATTCCGGTAGCGCTATTTCTGAACTGACCCGCGACCTTTCCTACACCACCAGCCATAACGCCTTGTCGGCGGCCGGCGTAGCCTTTTCGGTGAAGGAACTGGCGAGCAAACTCGAATCGCAACTGAATGCCGCCGCGCAAATCGTCAGCAACGCCGAAGTGATGATCGCCACTGAACACGCGACCTCGCAACTCAGCCGCGAAGCGCTCAGCGCTGCCAGCGAAGCCCATCACAGCAGCGCGGCGGGGCGTACGCAATTGCTCGATTCGATCTCGCGCATGCACCAACTCAGTCAACGCGCCAACGCCAGCCGCGAGCTGATCGAAGCCTTGAGCGTGCGCAGCGATGACATTCAGCGAGTGACGCTGGTGATTCAGTCCATCGCCAGCCAGACCAATCTGTTGGCACTCAACGCCGCCATCGAAGCAGCCCGCGCTGGCGAACACGGGCGCGGTTTTGCCGTGGTCGCCGATGAGGTGCGTGGTTTGGCCGCGCGAACCGCGTCGGCAACCGGCGAAGTCGGCGAGATGGTTGCCGATATTCAGCAACGCACCGCGCAAGTGGTCGAGCAGATTCGCGAGCTGTCCAGCGACCTGCACACCGGCGTCGAGCAGGTCGAGCACACCGGTCAGCACCTGGAAAACATCGCGCGACTGGCCGCTGGCGTGGAAACCCAGGTCGGCGAAATCGCCCGAGGCGCGGAAACCAACCGCGAGCAACTCGACAGTCTGTTCAAAGCCATCGAGCAGATGCGCAGCGATCTGGCGATCAGCGATCAACAAACCCGCCGCCTCGCCGACGCCGCTGTGCAGATGGAAGGGCAGGCGGAAACCATCAGCGAACGGCTCGCCGAAGTCGGCCTCGATGACTATCACCAGCGTATCTACGACCTCGCGCGCGAAGGCGCTAATCGGATTGCTACGCAATTTGAGGCCGATGTAGATCAGGGCCGGGTCAGTCTGGAGGATCTGTTTGATCGCCATTACCAACCGATCCCGAATACTCAACCGGCGAAATTTCAGACCCGTTTCGATCGCTACACCGATCAGGTGCTGCCCGCGATTCAGGAGCCGTTGCTGCCGCGTCATGAAGGGCTGGTCTTCGCCATTGCCTGCACGCAACAGGGCTATGTGCCGACGCACAATCAGGCATTCAGTAAGCCGTTGACTGGCGATGCGCAGGTCGATGCGCTGAACAATCGCACCAAACGCAAGTTCGCCGATCGCACCGGGATTCGTTGTGGCAGCCATCAGCAACCGGTGCTGTTGCAAACCTATACCCGCGACACCGGTGAGTTGATGCATGACCTGTCGGTGCCGATCATGATCAAGGGCCGGCATTGGGGCGGTTTGCGTCTGGGCTATAAACCCGAAGGTGCGCGCTGAGCGATTGTTACCTTTGCTGCAATGAATCTGTGCACGGCCGTTGCTGTTTCCTCCCGTAGAAAACCATTAATCTAACTACGTAGTTAGCTAGCTAATGATTTTGGGAGGTCAGCATGCAGTGCAGAGTTGATGTCGCCGTGATGATCGGCAGCGGTGTCCCAGAGGGTTTGCGCGCGATGGGGCAAAGCGTCTGCTGGGTGGTGTTATTGAATGGAGAGCGGCGCGGCACCGCGTTCGCCAGTCGCGATGAAGCGGAAGAGTGCAAGGCCGCATGGCTTGCAGAATTACAAGCCAAGGCGGGTGACAGCCTGCACTGATCGGTTTTACTTGCCGCGGTGCAGGCGTACGTTCAATTCATCGACCATGACCGCTTCATCGCCGTCGGCAAGCAGCCATTGCTCAAGTAGTTGCGCCTGTGATGGTGACCAGAAGTCGGCGTCGATCAATTTGACGTCCGCAGGCAGTGGATATGCCTCGATGAAATCGTCGATAGCGGAGCCTTCCGAAGGCATTCCCAGTTGGTCGAACAGGGTCGTCAGATTGTTTGCTGTCAGTTCCATCGTATGCTCCTTGGTGTGGGCGCCGGGGTGACGCGATCGAACACTCTCTTTATCTGAGGCAGCCGTTCGCCAGGAGTTCGATTTTCGATTCAAGTGAACGGGCGAGTGCACAGGCTTCGTTATGGTCTTCACGGAAACCTCTTACACGACCCGTCGATTTTTCCTTGATGTGAAAAAACGAGTTGCCGGCCGGTACCACTTGAAAACGAGGTGTCTGATCATCTGGTGTGGCGATACGCAGGATCAGCGGCGATGTGGTGCGTGCATCAGAGGGCAGGGCAAAGTGAGTTAGAGTGCACATATGAAGTCCTTTTCATCGTTCGACCCCTATTTACAGGTCGTTTCGGGTAGTCGTAATGAGCATTGCTGCTCTAGAATCGCCAATACCTGTTGACGACGGGGGTTATCTAAAGCAATTTTTCAGTTGCGATATGTCGGAAAAGTGCTTTTTTTCGTGAGAATTTTCCCTAAAGTTCGTAGTCAGTTTTATCTGTCGGCCACTGAGGATTTTTCCTTCAAGCTCTGGCGACAGTTGAGGCAAGTTTCGCGAGTGACATTCCAGTAGTCTAAGAACCTCGCGAACGATGAGCTGTCTGCTCGCTTCGGATTTTTATTTGAGTTATTTGGCAACACTGTCGGCCTGGCCGTTTTTTTGCCGTGCGCGTTTTCCGTGTGCGGCTTTTTCAGATGTGGGGATGTTTCTTTGGCAGTCAGTAACCTCGATATGCATGCTTTGTTCGTGCTGGGTGATTTGCGCGCGAAGCTGGTCAAGCTGTTTCAATCGCGTTTTGTTTACATCACCGAGCAGAGCGCCGAAGGCATTTACGTCGCCGAAATCGACACCGAAAGTGCCTTGGTGGTCGATGACAAACCCGGGCTCAAGCTCAAGGTTGGCGATCATTTCAGTGCGTCGGTCTTGCCCAGCCGTGAAGGCGGCAAGATGGACATCCGTTTTCGCGAAATCAAACTGACGGTCTATGGCCTGGGCGATTACGCTTTTGTCACGACGGCCGATGGCCAGGCAATTCTGTTCAAGGAAGGCCACAGCGTAGTCACGGTGTTCGCCGCCAATGAGCAACTGCAGGAAGGCTTGACCAAGACACTGAAAGCCGTCACCGCCAAAGCCGCCAAGTGGCGCAAGGGCGAACTGGTGACGTTCAAGGCCAGCGAGTGAGCCGGGCGGATTTCCACTCGCAGAACCTCGACACGGCGCGCGAGGAAGCCCAGCGTTTGTACGCGGCGAAGGCGCCAATGCAGGGCGCCTGGCTGGGCTGGGTGGCGTCGCAGATCTACACCTTGCGGCCTGCGGAATACGCCGCCATGGTCAGACGCGAGCTACAAAGCTTGCAGGAAAAATCTGAAACATAACCTCGACCGAATCATCTACCCGAAAACACTGGAACCTCGGCTACAGTCAGTTGACTGAGTATTCAGAGGCTTGCGGTCTTCTGTCAGGCCATCCTGCCAATGCTGTGAACAGCACGAGGGGTAATAGATGAACGGATTTCGACGGTTATTGGCCGCCAGCGTGGCGACATTCGGGATGCTGACGTCGGCACAAGCGGTGATGGCGGCCGAGACGCCGATCCATTTCGCTGACCTGAACTGGGAAAGCGGCAGCCTGATCACTGATGTGTTGCGCATCATCGTCGAGAAGGGCTACGGGCTGCCGACCGACACGCTGCCCGGCACCACCATCACGCTGGAAACCGCGCTGGCCAACAATGACATTCAGGTCATTGGCGAGGAGTGGGCCGGGCGCAGTCCGGTGTGGGTCAAGGCTGAGGCGGAAGGCAAAGTGGTCAGCGTCGGCGATACCGTCAAAGGCGCCACCGAAGGCTGGTGGGTGCCGGAATACGTGATCAAGGGTGATCCGGCCAAAGGCATCAAGCCGCTGGCGCCGGACTTGCGCAGCGTTAGTGACCTGAAAAAATACAAGGACGTGTTCAAGGATCCGGAAAACCCGAGCAAGGGCCGGTTCCTCAACAGCCCGATCGGCTGGACCTCGGAAGTGGTCAACAAGCAGAAGCTGACGGCGTACGGGTTGCAGGACGACTACACCAATTTCCGCAGTGGTTCGGGCGCGGCGCTGGATGCCGAGATCAGTTCATCGATTCGTCGCGGCAAACCGGTGTTGTTCTACTACTGGTCGCCGACGCCGCTGCTGGGCAAATTCAAACTGGTGCAACTGGAAGAGCCGGCGTTTGATGCCGAAGCGTGGAAGACGCTGACGGATGCCGATAATCCCAATCCAAAACCGACCCGTTCGCTGGCTTCGAAGCTGTCGATTGGCGTGTCGACGCCGTTTCAGAAGCAGTATCCGCAGATTACCGACTTCTTCAGCAAGGTCGATTTCCCGATTGAGCCGTTGAACAAGGCGCTGGCCGAGATGAGCGAGAAGCACACGGCGCCACGGGAAGCGGCGGTGGCGTTTATGAAGGCGCATCCGGATGTGTGGCAGGCCTGGTTGCCGAAGGATGTGGCGGACAAAGTATCCGCAGGTCTATAGCCGACCCGATCCTGTAGGAGCTGCCGAAGGCTGCGATCTTTTGATTTTGATTGTTTTAAAAGCAAGATCAAAAGATCGCAGCCTTCGGCAGCTCCTACAGGTTTTTTTTAGAATTTCGTTGCCACCGCCAATTCAAAAGTACGCGGCGTCCCGAGGTAATACGCCGGCGACACATGCGCAAACTCGGCATACACCTCATTGGTCAAATTGCGCACGCGCCCGGTCACAGTCGTGTGCGAATCCACCTTGTAGCTGAGGAAGCTGCCGAACAACGTGTACGACGGTACTGTCATCGTATTGGCCGTATCGGCAAACACCGACGCTACATAGCGTGCATCAACCCCACCTTGCCATTGCGGCGAAAAATCATAAGTCAGCCACAGATTGCCGACCCGATCCGGCACGTTAGTCGGCGTGTTGCCCTTGCGCGACACCACCACGCCGGCAGCGTTTTTCTCGGTGAAATCGTCGTACTGCGCATCGACCCAAGCGAAGTTGCCTTCGGCCAACAGCTTGTCGCTGATCCGCAGCGAACTGGCGATCTCAATGCCTTTAGAGGTTTGCTGACCCACCGGAATGCTGCTGGTCGGATCCAGTGGATCGGTCACGGCGAAGTCTTTGCGCTCAATCGTATACGCCGCCAGCGTCGCCGAACCGCGCCCGTTCAGATAATCGAACTTGCTGCCGATTTCCCATTGCTTGCCCGTCGAGACGTCGAAGTCCTGGGTACCGTTCGGCTGCTCGGCGGCGTTGCTGTATTGCACGTAAACGTTGGCCGACGGGATGAACTGGTACGTCAGGCCGGCGCGTCCGGTGAGCGGTTCCCAGCTGCGTTTAAGGTGCTTGGGATTAGCGGCTGTCACCACTCGGTGGTTGGTCACGTCGAGGTCGATGTTGTCATAACGCAGACCGGTGAGCAGCGACAGTTTGTCGGTCAACGCCAAGCGGTTTTCCACGAACAAGGCTTTGGTGGTGACCTCGTTGGTCTTGTCGCTGATCAACGCCGGGTTGGTGCCGGGTATGTCGTAGAAATGCCCCGGCCGGTAGTTGTTCGGATCAACCGTGCTGGCGCCTTTGACGTTCAGCGGGTAGTTGGTGGTCTGGTTGACCTTGTATTCGAAACCGCCCGACCACGTCGTCTCAAGTCCCAACAGCGTATTGTCGTGGCGCAGTTCGAACTGGTTGCCGTTCTGCTCGCCCTGATGGCGCACTTGATACGCGGTTGAGCGGTTCACCGCCGTGTTGTCGGCGTTGTACTGGTAGGTTTCGAGGTTGCGGTAATCGCGCTGGCTGTCGAGGTGATACAGCATGTTTCGCAAGGTGGTGCTGTCATTGATGCGGTAGTCGATGATCGAGCGCACCCAGATGGTTCGTTGCTCGTAGCGACCATCTTCGACGTTGTAGTTGTTGAAGCGGTTGTGTTTGTCGATCTTCAGTTCGCCGGCCTTGGGATTGAGCACTGGGGTTCCCCAATACGGACTGTCCTCGTGTTCATCCTGATATTCCAAGGCCAAGGTGTGTGACAGATCCGGCGTCAGGTCGCTGAGCAACGAGAACGCCACGCTCCAGGCATCGCGTTCCTGGCGGTCGATGTAGCCGTTGCTGGTGTTATGGCTGACGTCGAGTCGGGCGTAGTGCTGGATGTCGGCGCTCGGGGCGGTCAGCGCATGGTTGAGGCCGAACGCGGTTTCGGTGGTGTCGTAAGTGCCGTAGCTGACCCGGCCTTCGATAGCTTGTTCATCGCGCGTGGCGAGTTTGGTCACGTAGTTCAGCGAACCGCCGACCGAGCCTGCACCGTTGATCAGCGACGACGGGCCGCCGACCAGTTCCACCCGGTCGTAGATCCACGCGTCCACCGGTCGGGCGAGACCGCCGGAGACGTTGATGCCGTTGAACATCTGCGTGATCTGGCTGCTGGTGAAGCCGCGATAAGAGATGAAGCCGCCGAAACCCGGCGGTGCGCTGGCATTGACGCCGGGCAGGGTGTTGGCGGCGTCCTGGAAGTTCTGTGCGCCATGGCGCTCGATGTCGTTGCGGTTGGCGATGGCCACCGAGGCCGGCGTGTCGCGCACGCTGAGGCCGAGGCGCGAGGCCATGCCGCTGGACTGGTCGAGGCTCAGGCCCGGTTCGACGCCGGATTCGCCATCGATGGTGATGGGCGCCAGATCCACGGTGGATTGCGCCCAGACGTTAACGGACAGGCAGCCGCACAGGCTCGCCAGCAAAGTGAGTTGTTTCATCATTGAATCCTGAATGCTTGTCTAGGCGTCAGCGCACAGGCACAGGCACACGCCGCGCATTGGCGCAGTGGGCTGACGGATCAAAAAAGGCAGAAACACTCAGGCGAGCGGTGGGGCGCGAGGGTTGGCCGAGGGCCAGGTGAAGCGGGCAGGGAGGTCGGCGCTGACGATGGGCGCCAGCGGTGGGCTGTGTTGCTCCGGCAGAACGGCGAGGGTCAGGCTGGAGTTGAACGCCGGGCCCATGCCGCCGCCGACCGAGCACAGCGGACAGCCGAACGCCTTGGACAGGGTCGGCAGTTTTTCTTCGGTGGGGTTGTTGGCGATCGGCGCTTGCGTGGCCGGGTCGACCGTACAGAACTGGCCGCCGATACCGTTCAGCTGCATGCCGACCATTTGTCCGTGACCGATGCTGCAGGCGAACACGTTGAACAGGACGCAGCAATACAGCATCCAGGCCAGCAGTGAGCGATCGGTACGGGAGAATTTCATGGGGCGGCACTTTACCGTACCGCCGATCGGTCGTGCACTTCAAAAAATGCCAACTAGGATGATTTGTTCAAATCCCTTTCCAAGGATTCTCGACCATGACCTTTGTGTTGGCTCAATGGCTGGTGACGGTTTTTGCGGTGATCGCCCTGGTGCATGTGTACTGGGCGCTGGGCGGGCAATGGGCGGCGGTGGCGGCCGTGCCGCAAGTGCCGGTGCAAGGTTTGGTAGCGACGGTGCGCCCGGCGTTCAAACCTTCCGGCTGGATCACGTTGCTGGTCGCGGCGGCGCTGTTGGTGATTGCGGCGCTGGTGTGTATGCGCGTGGGTTGGGGCTTCGCGCCGGTGCATCACTGGTCGCTGCAATGGGGGATCAGCGCGATTGCGCTGCTGCTGTTCGCCCGGGCGATTGGTGATTCGAACCTGGTGGGGTTTTTCAAAGAGGTCAAAGGCTCACGATTTTCACGGCTTGATACGTGGGTGTATTCGCCGTTGTGCGTGGTGCTTGGCGCGGGATTGTTGGCTGTTGCGTGGGTTTAAGCCGAATGCGAAAGCCCTTGTAGGAGCAGAGCTTGCTCGCGAAAGCGGTCTGAAATTCAACAATTTGATCGGCTGATAGTCTGCTTTCGCGAGCAAGCTTTGCTCCTACGGGATTGTGGTGAGGTTCAAGGTTTGGCCACGCGCCATAGGTACCATGCGGCGACTGTGCGGTGTGGGCTCCAGGCCTGGCCGATGTCGATCATTTGTTTGCGTGTCGGTTGTACGTCGAGGCTTTTCAAGCGTCGATAACCTTCACGCACGCCGAAGTCGTCCGCCGGCAGAATGTCCATGCGTTCAAGGCTGTAGATCAGCAGCATTTCCACCGTCCAGCGACCGACCCCGCGCAGGCTGATCAAGCGTTCGATCAGCGCCTCATCGTCCATCGCCAGGGCCGTCGCGTAATCCGGCACCACGCCGTCCAGCGTTGCTTGGGCGATGCCTTGAATGGTCGCGATCTTGCCGCCCGAAAAGCCGCAACTGCGCATTCGATCAAAGTCAGTCGCGAGGATTTGCTCGGGGCGCGGGAAGGATTGCCCGCCAAACAACCCCACCAGCCGCCCGACAATTGCATCCCCAGCCTTGGCGTGCAGTTGCTGATAGGCGATCGCCCGCACCAGCGACTCGTACGGATCACGCGCGGGATGCGGTTGATGCAGGCACGGGCCGACAGCGGCGATGTGCTGCTGCCAGTCTTCGTCGAGCGCGGCCAGAAACTCGCTGGCTGCTTGATAGGCGGGCATGCTTTTCAAATATCCCTTCGTGTTGATGAATCAATGGGTCAGAAAGCCAAGGGTTGCGTGAGCTGTACCGCGGCGTTTTCCAGCCTCAGTAGAAACGCCTTGCGCGGCTGTCCTCCACCATAGCCGGTGAGCGAGCCATCCGCGCCAATCACCCGATGACACGGCACCACAATCGACAACCGATTGTGTCCGTTGGCCAGGCCCACCGCGCGACTCGCGCCGGGTTTGCCCAGCGCGGCGGCGATGGTGCCGTAGGTGCTGGTCTGGCCGTAGGGGATTTGCCGCAGCGCCGACCAGACCTGCCGCGCAAACTCGCTACCGGGCAAATGCAGCGCCACGGTAAATTCGCTGAGTGTGCCGGCAAAGTACGCCGCCAGTTGCTGTTCGATCTGCTGCAGATGTCCGTTGTGTCCCGGCACGACCGCATAGCCGTAGCGGTTCTGCAATTCCTCGACTTCGCGGGTCAACGCCGGGCGATCAAGAAACTCCAGCAACACCAGCCCACGACGTTCGGCCATGGCGATCATCGGCCCCAGCGGCGTGGTCAGGCGGGTGAACAGCAGCGGTTCACTCTGCGCCGCACGCCCCGGCGTGATGTGGAAGGACTTCTGAAACGCATCACGAAAACCGCTGAGCGATTCATACCCCGAGTCGAACGCCGCGTGATCAATCGACGTGCCTTGCTTGATTCCGCCCAACGCCATGCCCAATCGACGCGTGCGCAGCCAGGCATGGAAGGTCATGCCGAAATGCTGTTTGAACCAGCGCCGCAACTTCAGCGGTTCGATGCCTGCAGCGAGCAATTGCGCATCGCTCCAGCGCACCTCGGGATCAGCTTCGACTGCTTTGAGCAGCGTCTGCACCCAGTCCGGCGCAATGGCGGCGGCGTCCAGCGGTTTGCAGCGCAGACAGGCGCGATAACCGGCCGACATGCATTCGTCGGCGTGGGCGAAGAACTCGACGTTCTCTGGTTTCGGCTTGCGCGCCGTGCAGCTCGGGCGGCAGAAAATCCCGGTGGTTTTCACGGCCGTGAAGAACACGCCTTCATAGGCAGTGTCGCGTTCAAGCATGGCGCGAACCATCTCGGCGTGGGGCGGCAGGACAGCGGTTTGTATGTTCATGGCTTGAGAGTAAAACCAGATTGTCGATGGCTCCACCGAAAAATCGACAGTGAATTTCCACATCGCCTGAACTACCGTGTAGGAGCTGCCGAAGGCTCGGGCCGCGTTCGGACGATCTTGATCGTTCCCACGCTCTGCGTGGGAATGCAGCCGCGGACGCTCCGCGTCCAAAGATCAAAAGATCGTCCGAACGCGGCCCGAGCCTTCGGCAGC